>JALYUN010000349.1 GCA_030853725.1 Pseudomonadota bacterium
TGTAGGCGCAAAAGCGGCCCTCGGGCCACGGCGGCAGGTGCCCGTTCATCCACGCCACCAGGAAACCGCCGTAGCTGCCGCCGGTGGCAACCATGCGCTTCGAATCGCACCAGCGTTGCGCCAGCAACCAGTCGGTGGCGGCTTCGATGTCTTGCAGTTCGAGCTCGCCCTGGCGCCCGATGAGGCTGTCTCGAAAGGCAAAGCCGAAGCCGCTGGAGCCGTGGTAGTTGAGCTGCGCCACAACCTGCCCGCGCGACGCCAATAGATGCGGGTTCCAGCGGTAGCTGAAGGTGTCGCCGGCGGCGGCGAAGGGCCCGCCGTGAATCACCTGGTTGACCGCGTGCTTCTGCTTCGGATCGAAGCCCGGTGGATGGGTCAACCACATTTGCACCGGCTCGTTCAATGCGCCCGGGACTTCCACTTCACGAACCTCACCGAAGGCCACGGCGGCCAGCAGCGCGTCGTTGAAGGACTCCAGCCGCTGCGCTTCGCCTGCACCGCGCCGTGACAGCACCTGCACCGGATGCACGGCACTGTCGGCTGCCACCACCACCTTGTCACCGGCCGCATCGAAAGCCTGGACCCATCCGCCCGCGTGTTCCACTTCGAAGCGGTCTGCGGCCACCGTGTAGCGCCACAGATGGCAGCGGCCGCGCTCTTCTGCCGTGAAGCGCAGCGCCAGGCCGTCGGCGGTCCAGCGCAACGGCGCGTCGATCGAATGGTCCCATTCGGCGCCGAAGGCGCGCCAGCTTCCGTCTTCAGCGATCAGCGCCAACTGCGCCAACGCCGTGTGCTTGAAGCCCACATGCCGTGCAACTGCCGCGAGCTGTTGGCCATCGGGGCTGTAGCGAGGCGCGGCGAAGTCCCAGTCGGGATCGTCGGCCCGGCGCGTTACCCGGCGCGTGCGCAGGTCGATCTCCGAAACCACCAAGCGGTTGCCGAGCACTTGGACCGCTGCCGGGTCGTGCGCGAAAGCGATGCGCCGGCCGGCAGGATGCACGTCGTAGACCGCGTCGCCATCGGCGTCACGCGGCAACTCCAGCGTAGTCCCCTCGAACAGGTCGGTGACGCGCCCGCTCGCCACGTCCAGCAGCAACAGGTGCAGCACGCGGCCCATCGGCATCTCGTGGTCGAAATAGCGGTAGCAGGCCTCGGCCGTGACGTAGCCGCTTTCTTTGCGTGCAGCGAAGGTCTTGTGCGCCTGAACCTGCGCCTTGCTGCCTTTCAACTTCGGCCAGACCCAGGACGTGAACACGACGCGCCGGCCGTCGGGAAGCCATTTGAAAGACTCGACACCGGGCGCGAAGTCGCTGACGCGCCCGGCTTCGCCTCCGCTGGCGCTGATCAGATAGAGCTGCGGCGTGCTGTCCTTCGCGCCCCGCTGATGGCCATGTAGCGCGCGCCGCGCGACGAAAGCGATGCGGTCACCGCTGGGCGACCACGCCGGCTGCCCGTCCTTCTCGCCGCAGTGCGTGAGCGCGCGCGGTGCGGCTCGCTCGGTCGGCAACAGCCACAAGCTGCTGGTGCTGCGGTTTTCCGCCATCGAAGGCGTGGTCACGCTGACTACGGCGTGGCGCCCGTCGGGTGCCAACGCCAGCGCACCGATGCGCTGGATCTGCCACATAGTGTCGACGTCCAGCAGACGATCGGCGCGGACACGGGCCGAATGCGATTTCATCCCGCCAGTGTCTCCGTTCAACCGATGCTCTCGACTTGCCGCGACTGCTGGTACGCCATGCCGAAGCGATTGGCCAGAAACAGCGGCAGCGGCACCTGCTCTTGCCGAATGAAGCCCTGCTGTGGCAGCCGCCCTTCGCGGAACAGGTCAACCGCAGCGCAGATGCCGGCGGCGGTGGTGATCTGGATCGCCGACAGTGGCGCGCCTTCGGTGCGGTCGGCGAAGATCTTGCGCGCGAACACTTCCTGCACCAGCGCCCCGCCCTTCATGCCGCTGACGGTCACGAACACCAGCACCACGTCCTGCATGGTGCTGGGAATCGAGCGCCGCATGATGTCCTTCAAGGTCTCGGTGTCCTTGGCCAGTTGCAGGTCCGACAGCAGCATCTGCATCAGGTCACGGTGGCCCGGATAACGCACGCTCTTGTAGTCGAGGGTCTGCACCTTGCCGGCCCAGGTTTCGCACAGCGTGCCGAGCCCACCGCTGGTGTTGAAGGCTTCGTATTCAGTGCCGTCCAGCGAGAAGTGCTCCATGCCTTCGAGCGCCAGCACTTCGGTGTTGCGGCCGTCGCGGATCGCTTCGCAAGGGTGGCAATACTCATTGATCAGCCCGTCGACGCTCCACGTCAGGTTGTATTTGAGCGCATTGGTCGGGAACGCCGGCAGCGCGCCCACCCGCATCTTGACTTCGTGCAGCGCGTCGAAGCTCTGCGCCAAGTGGTGCGCCACGATGCCGATGAAGCCCGGCGCCAGCCCGCATTGCGGCATGAACGCCGTGTTCGCGCCTTCGGCCAACTGCTGGATCGCGCGGGTGGCCGCCACGTCTTCGGTCAGGTCGAAGTAATGGCAGCCGGCTTCGCGCGCGCTGGTGGCCGCCAGCGTGGCCAAGTGGTAAGGCAGCGCGTTGACCACCGCCTGCTGGCCGCGCAGGGCAGACAGCAGCGCGCGGGGGTCGTCGGTGGCAACCTGCAACGTCTTCACCGGCTCGCCCTGCAACTTGGCCAGTGCCGCTTCGCTGCGGTCGACCACGGTGACTTCGTAGTCACCACTGTGCGAGAACAGGCGGGCGATGGTCTGGCCGATGTGGCCGGCTCCGAGCAGCGTGATGCGCATGGGAAGTCTCCGTAGGTAGCAATGGCGATGGCCGTCACTCTACGGAGAGTTGCAGACACATGAAAGCATCAATGCGTCATATCAACCGCCAAAATCGTCACAATGACGACTTGATTCGGCTATTCGTATTCCTACTGGTACTCAGGAATTTGCGGCTGCTGCAGCAGATTCCCGCAGCACCCGCTTGTGGGCCCGGGCCTCGGCTCGTTTGGCGCGCGTGGCCGCGTCGGCGTAAGCCGTTTCGGCTTCGGTGCGCATGGCAATGGCACGCTGTAGCGCCGCTTCATAGCGGGCTTCGGTGTAAGTGTTCTCGGTGCCGATGTAGACCGTGCGCCGCAACGGCTTGTCACCGAAGCGGGGAATCAGCACGGTCAGGCTGCAGTCGCGCACACGGCCGCCGGGACGCAAACGCACCACGGGCCCGGAAATGCCCGAAGGCAGTCCGCTCGCCTTGTTCTGACTGGGAGCCTGCTGCAACCGAGACGGCGCAGGCAATGTCGCAATCCGCCGCAGCAGCTCTTGTGTGGCCTGTTCGAGTGCCGCGGCGGCACCGCTGCCGTCGGTGCTGCGGTCTGAAAAGAGTCGGGTGCCTCCGTAGCGCAACTGCCATCCGTGTGTCGACCGGTGGTCGATGCGCTGAATGCCCTGGGGAACGCGGAAAGTCTCTCCGCTGAAGATCACGATCTCTCGCACTTTCATTAAAGGATCTCGAATCGAACGAATGGGATGACGTCCTCCCTGCCAATGGACGTTCTTCTGTTACCGCCTTGGTTCGGTGGCGGAAGCACTACTTTAGTCGGAGTGCCGTTTGGCGATCGATGAATCAGCCCAGCCCGGTACACAGAGCTTCGACAATGGCCGGTCCAAGGAGTTCACCTGATGGCACTCGACGCGCTCGATCGCAGTCTCTTGGCCCTGCTGCAGGCCAACGCGCGCAGCAGCGCTGCCGACCTGGCACGCCGCCTCGGCGTGGCGCGCACCACCGTGCTGTCGCGTCTGGCGCGACTGGAACGCGACGGCGTGGTGGTAGGCTACACCGCGCGGCTCGGCAGCCCTGAAGGCGGGCGCGGGGTCGAGGCTTATGTCGGCATCACGACCGAGCCCAAATCGGGGCGCGACGTGGGCCTGCGCCTGGGCGCCATACCCGAGTTGCGACAGTTGTGTTCGGTCAGCGGCGAGTTCGACTTCCTGGCCCTGCTGCACGCCGAAACACCGGCCCGGCTGGACGACTTGCTGGACGAGATCGGTGCGATCGACGGTGTGCGACGCACCACCACCTCCATCGTGCTGGCCCGGCGCATCGACAGGATGGCTTGACGACCACCCCGCAGCGTCTTCGGCGCTCCCACTCAACAAGGCGCCCGCTGGCGGCCCGGCAAAGCCGGTTCCGCGGCGGGCACTTGATCGCGTCAGTTGTCACGCCGATCGGCTGTGCGCTTTCACTTCAGCGCAGCCCGCATCGCGTCGATCACGGCTTTGTAGTCCGGCTCACCGAAGATGGCGCTGCCGGCGACGAACGTGTCGGCGCCGGCATTGGCAGCACGGCGGATGTTGTTCGGTTTGATGCCCCCATCGACTTCCAGCCGAATGTCGCGCCCGCTCTGATCGATGCGCTTCCTGGCCTGTTGCAGCTTGCGCAACGCACTGTCGATGAAGCTTTGGCCGCCGAAGCCGGGGTTGACACTCATGATCAGCACCAGATCGATCTTCTCGATCAACCAGTCCAGCACATCCAATGGCGTGGCCGGGTTGAACACCAGCCCGACCTTGCAGCCGGCGTCGCGAATATGCTGCACCGTGCGGTCGACATGGCGCGTGGCTTCGGGATGGAAGCTGATCGAATCGGCGCCGGCTTCGGCAAACGCGCTCGCCAGTTCGTCGACTGGCGTGACCATCAGGTGCACGTCGATCGGCACGCGGGTATGGGGCCGCAGGGCCCTGCAGACCATCGGCCCGAAGCTCAGGTTGGGCACGTAATGGTTGTCCATCACGTCGAAATGGATCCAGTCGGCACCGGCTTCGACGACCCGTGTCACCTCGTCGCCAAGGCGGGCGAAATCGGCCGAAAGAATGCTGGGGGCGATGCGATAAGCGCTCATGCAAACGAGTGTAGGGCGCTCCCTAGAATCCATTGATGAGCCAAACCGAATTCCAGTGCGAAGTGCGCGTGCAGTACCTGCCCGATGAGTCCCAAGTGCCCGACGGGCCCTACGCTTTTGCCTACACGGTGACGATCCGCAACATCGGTACCGTGACGGCGCAACTGGTGGCGCGGCATTGGGTCGTCAGCGGCGCCGACGGCCAGCGTGAAGACGTGCGCGGCCTGGCCGTGGTGGGCCACCAGCCGGTGCTCAAGCCCGGCGAGCAGTTCGAATACACCAGCTGGACCCGCATCACCGCGCCGCATGGTCAGATGCAGGGCACCTTCTTCTGCATGAGCGAAGACGCACACGCGTTCGAAACCGCAGTGCCGGCTTTCGAGTTGATCTATCCCGGCCTGCTTCACTGAGCCCCCGAGCTACGTTGAGCGCCATTCGGCAATCCCGAATGGCGCTCTGGCCCGGTTGCGTCAATCATCGGCGCCATGAACCCCGACCCCGAACCCCAGCGCGACGTCAAGCTCGATCCCGAGCTCGACGCGCTGCGCAACTGGATCGGTCGCACCGAGCAACGCACCGACGACGCCATGGCCGCCCCGCTAGCCGCACTGTCGGCGACGCTCGACCGCGACGACCCGCTGCCGGGACCCGGCAGCGACGTGCCCCCACTCGGCCACTGGCTCTACTTCCTGCCGGTCGCACCCCGACGCGAAATCGGCGCCGACGGCCATCCCCGGCGCGGCGGCTTTCTGCCGCCCGTGCCGCTGCCGCGGCGCATGTGGGCCGGCGGTCGCTTCCGGTTTCACCATCCGCTGCACGTCGGTGATGCGATCGCCCGCACATCGCGCATCGAGGACGTTACGGTCAAACACGGCCGCAGCGGTGCGCTCGTGTTCGTGACAGTGCGCCACGACATCACCAACGCCAGTGGGATCGCCCTCACCGAATCACACGACATCGTCTACCGCGACAACCCGCGACCCGGGGCGCCGGCTCCCACGCCGCAGACCGCACCGGCCGATTCGCATTTCTCGCGCCGCATCGTGCCCGACCCGGTGCTGCTGTTCCGCTACTCGGCTCTCACCTTCAATGGGCATCGCATCCACTACGACCGCAGCTATGTGACCGGGGTCGAGGGCTATCCGGGCCTGATCGTTCACGGCCCGCTGGTCGCGACCCTGCTGCTGGACCTGCTGCGGCGCACGATGCCTGACGCAGTAATCGAGACCTTCGCGTTCCGCGCCGTCAAGCCGCTGTTCGACATTGCCCCGTTCTCGGTCCACGGCCAGGTCGAGCCTGATGGCAAGACCGTCAAGCTCTGGGCCAGCGACGCCGACGGGTGGCTGGCGATGGACGCGAGCGCGACCATTGCCTGACCCGGCGCCTGTTCCCTTCGAAACAATCCCATCAGGAGACGTCCGTGTTGAACCAGTCCGACGAGCACCAGGACATTCGCGACGCCGTACGCCACTTGTGCAGCAACTTTCCCGACGAATACTTCCGCAAGATCGACGAACAGCGCGGCTACCCCGAAGCTTTCGTCGACGCGTTGATGAGCGCCGGCTGGCTCGCGGCCATGATCCCCGAGGAATACGGCGGCACGGGTCTGGGCCTGACGGCCGCCACGGTCATCATGGAAGAGATCAACCGCAGCGGCGGCAACTCCGGCGCGGTGCACGGCCAGATGTACAACATGAGCACGTTGCTGAAGAACGGCAGCCAGGCGCAAAAGGACAAGTACCTACCCGACATCGCAGCCGGCAAGTTGCGCATCCAGTCGATGGCGGTGACCGAGCCCACCACCGGCACCGACACCACCAAGATCAAGACGATGGCGGTCAAGAAAGACGGCCGCTATGTCGTCAACGGCCAGAAGGTCTGGATCAGCCGGGTGCAGCACTCGGACCTGATGATTCTGTTGGCGCGCACCACGCCCCTGGCCGAAGTGAAGAAGAAGTCGGAAGGCATGTCGATCTTCATCGTCGACCTGAGAACCGCCGTCGGCAAGGGCCTGGAAGTGCGGCCGATTCCGAACCTGGTGAACCACGAAACCAACGAGTTGTTCTTCGACAACCTCGAAATCCCCGAAGAGAACCTGATCGGCGCGGAAGGCCGTGGCTTCAAGTACATCCTGGACGGCCTGAACGCCGAACGCACGCTGATCGCCGCCGAATGCATCGGCGACGGATACTGGTTCATCGAACGGGCGACGAAGTACGCCAACGAACGCGTCGTGTTCGACCGCCCGATCGGCAAGAACCAGGGCGTGCAATTTCCGATCGCCGATGCCTACATCGAAATAGAAGCCGCCAACCTGATGCGCTTCAAGGCCTGCGAATTGTTCGACGCGAACCAGCCTTGCGGCGCAGAGGCCAACATGGCCAAGTACCTGGCAGCCAAGGCGAGCTGGGAGGCCGCCAATGTGTGCATGCAGACCCACGGCGGTTTCGGCTTCGCCAACGAATACGACATCGAACGCAAGTTCCGCGAAACGCGCCTGTACCAGGTGGCGCCGATCTCGACCAATCTGATCTTTTCCTATGTGGCCGAGCATTTGCTCGGCCTGCCGCGCTCGTTCTGAGGAGATGCCGATGCGACCCCTGGATGGCATCACCGTTGTCACGCTCGAACACGCCATCGCAGCGCCGTTCTGCACACGCCAACTCGCCGACCTCGGCGCCCGCGTGATCAAGATCGAACGGCCGGGCAGCGGCGACTTCGCACGCGCCTACGATGAACGCGTGCGCGGCCTGGCTTCGCACTTCGTCTGGACCAATCGCGGCAAAGAAAGCGTGACGCTGGACGTCAAGCACGCCGACGCAAAGGGCGTGCTGCACAGCCTGCTGGAGAAGGCCGATGTGCTGGTGCAGAACCTGGCACCCGGCGCGGCTGCCCGAATTGGTTTGTCCTACGAAGCGCTGAAGGACCAGCACCCCGGCCTGATCGTTTGCGACATTTCGGGCTATGGCGACGACCCGAACAACCCGGGCCCCTACCGCGACAAAAAGGCATACGACCTGCTGATCCAGAGCGAATCGGGCTTTTTGTCGATCACCGGCTCCGAAGGTGAACCGGCGAAGGCCGGTTGCTCGATCGCCGACATTGCCGCGGGCATGTACGGCTATAGCAACATCCTGGCGGCGTTGATCCAGCGTGGAAAGACGGGCCAGGGTTGCCGCATCGACGTGTCGATGCTGGAGAGCATGGTCGAGTGGATGGGCTACCCGCTGTATTACGCCTTCGACGGCGCGACGCCGCCGCCGCGGGCCGGCGCCGCGCACGCCACGATTTTCCCGTACGGCCCGTTCCCGGCCGGCGACGGCAAGACCGTGATGCTGGGCTTGCAGAACGAACGCGAATGGCTGGCGTTTTGCAGGCGAGTGCTCGGCCGAAGCGAGCTGGCAGCCGACGAGCGCTTCGCAACCAATTCGCGCCGCGTGGCCAACCGGCAAGCGCTGCGCGCGCTGATCGTCGAAGCCTTCGCTGCTTTGACGGCTGAAGCGGTCGTCGCCCGCCTCGACGAAGCGCAGATCGCGAACGCGCAGATGAACACCATGCGTGACGTGTGGCAGCACGCACAATTGAAAGCGCGGGAGCGCTGGACCGAGGTCGGCACGCCCGCTGGTCCGGTTCCGGCGCTGCTGCCACCGGGCCAGGGTGGCGCGCTTTCGCCGCGCATGGGCGATGTGCCGGCGCTCGGCCAGCACACCGACGCGGTCCTGGCCGAACTCGGTTTCGACGCTGAGAAGATCGCCGATCTGCATCGGGTCAACGCAGTTTGACAAGCAGCCATTCCCTACAACAGGAGACAAGAGATGTCACTTCGCTCACTGGCCGCAATAGCCACCTTCATGGCCTCGTTCGCACTCGCCCACCCGGCTGCGACGGCGGCGCCGCTCGTCATCAAGTTCAGCCACGTCGTGGCAGATCAGACACCCAAAGGGCAGGCCGCCATCAAGTTCAAGGAACTGGCCGAGAAGAAGCTGCCCGGCAAGGTCGAAGTGCAGTTGTTTCCGAACAGCCAGTTGTTCGGTGACGGCAAAGAAATGGAGGCGCTGCTGCTCGGCGACGTGCAAATCATTGCGCCGTCCTTGTCGAAGTTCGGCAAGTACACGCCCAAGCTGCAAGTGTTCGACCTGCCATTTCTGTTCGAGGATATCGCGGCGGTGGACCGCTTTCAGGAAGGCCCGAAAGGCCAGGAACTGCTGAGCTCGATGAGCAAGAAAGGCATCAAGGCCCTCGGCTACCTGCACAACGGCATGAAACAACTTTCCGCCAACACGCCATTGCGCAAACCTGCCGACGCCAAGGGCCTGAAGTTCCGCATCCAAAGTTCCGACGTGCTGGAAGCGCAGTTCAAGGCGCTCGATGCCAACCCGCAGAAGCTTGCTTTCGCCGAGGTCTATTCGGCCCTGCAGACCGGCGTGGTCGACGGCCAGGAAAACTCCTGGTCGAACATCTACACCAAGAAGTTCTACGAAGTGCAAAAGTACATCACCGAGTCGAACCACGGCGTCATCGATTACATGGTCATCGCCAACGCCGCTTGGTGGGACAAACTGCCAGCGGACATCCGAAGGGGCTTGAGCGAAGCGATGGTCGAAGCCATCAAGTACGGCAACCAGGTCGCGAACGACGAGGACAAGAACTACCGCCAGAAGGTGATCGACGCGAAGAAAGCCGAAGTACTCCAGCTCGACAAGGCCGAGGTCAAGCTGTGGCGCGACGCGATGAAGCCGGTGTGGAAGCAGTTCGAAGGCGAGATCGGCAAGGACATCATCGACGCGGCGGCCAAGTCCAACGCGCCTTGACCCGAGCAACCAGCGTGTCATGACACTACCCGCGTCCTTGCCCGCACCCGGCCAGGTCCTTGCGACCTTCGCCGCCAGCCTGCGCTTCGAACACATTCCCACCGCCGTGTTGCGCCGCACAGAGGACCTGATGCTCGACTGGTTCGGCTCGGTCCTGGCCGGCAAGGGGGCGCGGCCGGTGGAGGCCATTGCGCGCTTCATGCAGAGCATGGGGCCCGCCGACGGCCCGAGCGAGATCCCGATTCACCGCACCCGATCGAGTCCGCTGATTGCCGCGGTTGTGAATGCCGCGGCGTCGCACTTCGCCGAGCAGGACGACGTGCACAACGGTTCGGTGTTCCACCCGGCCGCCGTGGTGTTCCCGCCGGCGCTGGCGGTGGCGCAGTCACTGCGCAGCAGCGGCGCCGACTTGCTCGCGGCGGTGGTGGCCGGTTACGAAGTCGGCATTCGCGTCGGTGAATTTCTCGGCCGGTCGCACTACCGCATCTTTCACACCACCGGCACCGCGGGCACCCTGGCCGCGGCTGCTGCGGTGGGCCACTTGTTGCGCCTGTCGCCCGTGCAAATGAACCATGCCTTTGGCTCTGCCGGCACGCAGTCGGCCGGCTTGTGGGAGTTCTTGCGCGATGCCGCCGACTCCAAGCAATTGCACACGGCCCATGCGGCGGGGGCCGGACTCACCGCTGCTTATCTGGCGGCCGACGGCTTCACCGGCGCCCAGCGCATCCTCGACGGCGTGCAGGGCCTGGCCGCCGGCATGTCGAGCGATGCCGACGCGTCACGCCTGGTCGACGGCCTGGGCACGCGCTGGGCACTGGCCGAAACCTCGTTCAAGTTCCACGCAGCTTGCCGCCACACCCACCCGGCAGCCGATGCGCTGCAGCAGGTATTGCGTGAACACCGTGTGGCGGCGCAAGACGTAAAGCAGGTGACCGCCCTGGTACACCAGGGCGCGATCGACGTGCTGGGGCCCGTAACCGACCCGCAAACCGTGCACCAGGGCAAGTTCTCGATGGGCACCGTGCTGGGGTTGATCGCGGTGCACGGGCACGCCGGCTTGAGCGAGTTCGACGCGCACTACCGCGATGCGGCCGTGCTTGCCTTTCGCGAAAAGGTCGGCATGCAGTTGGACGCAGAAGTGGACCGCGCCTATCCCGCCCGCTGGATCGGCAAGGTTGTGGTCGACACGGTCGACGGCAGGCGCCTGAGCGGCCGCGTAGACGAGCCCAAGGGCGACCCGGGCAACACGCTGACCCGGCCCGAGCTCGAAGACAAGGCGCTGCGCCTGGCCGCCTACAAAGGCGGTGCCAGCGCGCTCGAAATGCGAGCCGTCATCGACGCGATCTGGTCGTTGGCCGATGCGCAAGCCGTGCCGGTGTTCCTGCCGTGATTCCGTGCGCTGGGCTGGTTGCTCCGAGTGCCTGGGCTTTGGCGACAAGCTTCGGCGGCAAAACAATCGACCGGCCGTAGATGTTGCAGGCCGACTACCGCGGCAAGCGGCACGGCTGACTGCTCAGTCGTGCTCCGGCGGATCGGCGCGCTCGGCTGCTTTCTCGTCGCGCCGGCTGGGCCAGGCGACCCACCAGACGATGAACACGAACAGCCCCAGCGCGATCAGCATCTCCACCAGCAGCAGCCACATCGTCCCAGCCCTGTGGGTCAAGCGGCTGCGACGACGCGGTCGCGGCCCTGCGCTCGGGCGTCCTGCAGCGCCCGCTCGGCACGTGCCAGCGTTTGCTCGACGGTCTCACCGGCGTGGTGCTCGACCAGCCCGGCCGACAGCGTCACACCCAAAGCGGTGCTGCCATGCAGGATGCGCAGCGCACTGAGCTTGCCGTGCAGCCGCTCCAGCCCGCCGCGTGCCAGCGGCGCGCGGGTGTCCGACATCATCAGCACGAACAGCGCGCCGCCCCAGCGCCCCAGCGTGTCGGATGTGCGAATGTGGCGCAGCGCTTCCTGCGCCACGGCGCGCAGCACCGCGTCACCAACGGCATAGCCGTGCGTCTGGTTGACCGGCTTGAATCGGTCCAGGTCCAACAGCGCCAGACAGAAGGTTTGCCCCGAGCGAATGCAGCGCTGGTGCTCTTGCTCGATCAGGGTCTGCATGTGGCGCCGGTTGGCGATGCCGGTGAGTTCGTCGCGGGTGGTGTTCTCACGCAAGCGGGCCAGCGCTTGCGCGAGCTCTACACGCTGCTGGCGCGAGCGGCAGCGCATCTGCGACAGGCGTGCCGACAACAAACAGGCCGCCGGCATCATGGTGGCCACCAGCAGGAAGTGCCCGAACTCGATGCGCGGCACATAGACCCCGGGCCGGTTGGTGGCCGACAGGGCCATCGTGGCGCCGAACAGCAGCACGGCATAGACGCAGACCCAGCGCATCTGCGAAGGCGTGGCAACGAACATGCCGAACATCAGAATCACCATCACCACGGGAAACACCGCGCCGCGCCCCGCGCCGAGCAAGGCATAGGCGACGGCGCTGCTGGTCAGCGCATACAGCATTTGCGGCACCGTCAGCGAAGGGTCGGCAAAGCGCGCGGCCACGCCGCTGCGAATCAGCGCGAAGAAGAACACCATGCCGGCCAGCGTGCCGGCCGACCACCACGCCACCGGGCCGGCAGGCGCAACCCCGCTCCAGACGAAGTAGTGCATGCCGACCACGCCGGCCGCCAGCAGGCCCATTGCGAGTGCCGCTTGTTCCAGCCGGCGGCGCTGCAGCGGGTCGCTGCTCAACAGCAAATCGCGCCGATGGCGCGCGGGCGTCTCGACTTTGGCTGGACCTTGCAGGCCGGGCGGCCCGTTGACGGCTTCTAGCTTCACGTCGGCCGAGCGTAGCACCGTCGTCACATGCTAAAACAATGGCGCGCTGGCTCACACAGTCCGTACCCAGAGCTCCAGCGGCAGGGCGAAGCCGCGCGCCGCCGGGCTGCGCACCGGGCGCCAGGTGGGCGCTGCCGCCCAGCCGATCCGGGCCGCCTACACTGGATCGCAGCACGAGCCGCCCCCGGGGCAGCCCTCAAAGCATCTGGAGACCTCGCATGAACGCACCCCTGCCCGAGTCGATTCGCAAGGCACTCGAATCCGTCACGCTCGACGACAAATACCAGCTCGACCACGGTCGCGCTTTCATGAGTGGGGTGCAAGCACTGGTGCGTTTGCCGATGCTGCAGCGTCAACGCGACCTGGCTGCCGGGCTCAACACAGCCGGCTTCATCAGCGGCTACCGGGGCAGCCCGTTGGGCGGCTACGACCAGGCGCTCTGGGCTGCGAAGAAACACCTGGCCGAGCAGCACATCGTGTTCCAGCCGGGCGTCAACGAAGAACTCGGCGCCACCGCGGTCTGGGGCACCCAACAGCTCGACCTGTTTCCGAAGGACGCCAAATACGACGGTGTGTTCGGCATCTGGTACGGCAAGGGCCCGGGAGTGGACCGTTGCAGCGATGTGTTCAAGCATGCCAACATGGCCGGCACATCGAAGCACGGCGGCGTGATCGCGATTGCCGGCGACGACCACATCAGCAAGAGCAGCACCGCACCGCATCAGAGCGACCACATCTTTAAGGCCTGCGGGCTGCCGGTGTTCTTTCCGAGCAGCGTGCAAGACATTCTGGACATGGGCCTGCACGCCATCGCCATGAGCCGCTTCAGCGGCTTGTGGAGCGCCATGAAGACGATTCAGGAAGTGGTGGAGTCTTCGGCTTCGGTGCAGATCGACGCCGACCGGGTAAAGATCCTGATGCCCGAAGATTTCGCGATGCCCGAAGGCGGTCTGCACATCCGTTGGCCCGACGCGCCGCTCGCGCAGGAAGCGCGGCTGATGGAATACAAGTGGTACGCCGCGCTGGCCTACGTGCGCGCCAACCAGCTGAACCACAACGTGATTGCCGGGCCCAGCGACCGCTTCGGCATCATCGCCAGCGGCAAGGCCTACAACGACACGCGGCAAGCGCTCGCCGACCTGGGTCTGGACGACGCCACCTGCGGCCGGCTCGGCATTCGCCTGCACAAAGTCAATGTGGTGTGGCCACTGGAAGCCACCATCACGCGCGACTTCGCCAAAGGGCTGCAAGAGATATTGGTGGTCGAAGAAAAGCGCCAGGTGATCGAATACCAGATCAAGGAGGAGCTCTACAACTGGGACCCTAACGTGCGGCCCAACGTGCTCGGCAAGTTCGACGATTCCGGCGACGGCCTGAATGGCGGCGTCAGTGGCAGCGTCACAGGCGGCGAATGGAGCATGCCGAACCCGAGCGAGAACTGGCTGCTGCGCGCCAAGGCCGACCTGACCCCGGCACTGATCGCCAAGGCGATCGCGAAGCGGTTGAAGAAGCTGGGCGTCGACGCCGACATCGCTGCGCGCATGGACACACGGCTGGCGGTGCTGCAGGCACGTGAGCAGCAGTTGAAATCGTTAACGCTGGACACCGGCGAACGTGCGCCCTGGTTTTGCAGCGGCTGCCCGCACAACACCAGCACCAAGGTGCCTGAAGGCAGCCGCGCGGTGGCCGGCATCGGTTGCCACTTCATGTCGGTCTGGATGGACCGAAGCACCGCCACCTTCACGCAGATGGGCGGTGAAGGCGTGACCTGGGTCGGCCAGGCACCGTTCACGAACGAGCAGCACATCTTCGCCAACCTGGGCGACGGCACCTACTTCCACAGCGGCTTGCTGGCGATTCGCCAGAGCATTGCCGCGGGCGTCAACATCACCTACAAGATCCTCTACAACGACGCGGTTGCAATGACCGGCGGTCAGCCCGTCGGCGAGCGCCCGGAAGGCCACACCACGCTGCAGATCATGAAGAGTCTGGCGAGCGAAGGCGTGGCCAAGCTGGTGATCGTCACCGACCAGGTCGACAAGTACGACGGCGCCACGCTGGAGCCGGGCGTCACGGTGCACGACCGCGCCGAGCTCGACCGTGTCCAGCGCGAGCTGCGTGAACTCAAAGGCACTACCGTCATCATCTACGACCAGACCTGCGCCACCGAGAAGCGCCGCCGCCGCAAGCGCGGCAAACTGGTCGAGCCGGAAAAGCGCGTGCTGATCAACGAACTGGTCTGCGAAGGCTGCGGCGACTGCAGCGTGCAGAGCAATTGCCTGAGCGTGGAGCCGGTGGAAACCGAATTCGGCCGCAAGCGACGCATCAACCAGAACACCTGCAACAAGGACTATTCCTGCGTGAACGGCTTCTGCCCGAGCTTCGTCACGATCGAAGGCGGGCAGTTGAAAAAGCCGAAGCAAGAAGAGCGCGCCGACCGGTCGGGTGCGATGGCCAAACTGCCCGCGTTGCCCGACCCGAATCTGCCGGCGGCCGAGCAGGCCTGGGGCATCGTGGTGGGCGGCGTAGGCGGCACCGGCGTCATCACCATCGGCCAGTTGCTGGGCATGGCTGCGCACATGGAAGGCAAGGGCGTGGTCACACAGGACGCGGGCGGGCTGGCGCAAAAAGGCGGCGCCACCTGGAGTCACATCCAGATCGCGAACCGCCCGGAAGCGATCCACACCACCAAGGTCGACACCGCGCAGGCCGACCTGGTGATCGCCTGTGACGGCATCGTCGGCGCCAGTCCGTACACGCTGGCCGTGATGCAGCAGGGCCGCACTTATGTGGCGTTGAACACCCACGGCACCCCCACGGCGGCCTTCGTGCGCAACGCCGACTGGCAGTCGCCTTCGGCCAACTGCGAAGCGGCGATCCGCGCCAGCGTGGGCGACGCCTTCGTCGGTGCCTTCGACGCCGAACAGATCGCGGTGCAGATGGTCGGCGACAGCATCTATACCAACCCGCTGCTGCTGGGCTACGCCTGGCAGCAAGGCCGGGTGCCCCTGAGCCACGCGGCGCTGATGCGGGCGATCGAGCTGAACGGCGTGCAGATCGATAACAACAAGGCCGCGTTCGCCTGGGGCCGCCATTGCGCCAACGACTTGGCTGCGGTGCAGGCGCTGTTGAAGCCGGCGGCCGGCAGTTCGCAAGTGATCCAGTTCGCGAAGAAACCGGGCCTGGCGCAGACCATCGCCACCCGCATCGAATTCCTCACCCGCTACCAGAACGCGGCCTATGCGCAGACGTACAGCGCTTTCGTCGAGAAAGTGCGTACCGCCGAAGCGCCGATCGGCGGCACGCAACTGACCGAAGCCGTGGCGCGCTATCTGTTCAAGCTGATGGCCTACAAGGACGAATACGAAGTGGCGCGGCTGCACACCGACCCGGCCTTCGTGGCGCGCATCGAAGCCATGTTCGAGGGCGATTACAAGATCGTCCACCATTTGGCGCCACCGTTGATTGCGAAGAAGAACGACAAGGGCCAATTGGTGAAGCAGCGCTTCGGGCCGTGGGTGCGCACTGCCTTCGGCGTGCTGGCAAAGCTGAAGGGACTGCGCGGCGGTGTGCTGGACGTGTTCGGACGCGGAGACGACCGGCGCGTGGAACGCGCGTTGATCGATGAATACCGGCAGTGCATCGAAGGCCTGTTGCCGCAGCTCGACGCCGACAACCGCGCACTGGCGGCCGAGATCGCGCGCATTCCGGAAGACATCCGCGGCTACGGCCACGTGAAGGCGCGTCACCTGGCGGCCGCGCGCACCAAGTGGGAAGCGCTGATGCAGCGTTGGCGCGCCGGGCCGCTGAAGGTTGCGGCATGACAAGCCGGCTCATGAACGACAACCTAACGACCCCGCAGCCACTGGGCGGCCTGCAAACCGCGGAGGCCATCCGCAGCGGTACTACCACCGCGCGCGAGCAGGCGCTGCGGCTGCTGGCGCGAGTCGACACCGTCGAAGCCAGTGTCGGCGCCTGGACCACATTGATTCCCGAGCACCTGCTGGCCCAGGCCGACGCCGCCGACGCGCAGCAACTTGCCGGCGACGCTCACGGCATGTTGCACGGAGTTGCGGTCGGGTTGAAGGACGTGATCGACACCGCCGATCTGCCCACCGAAAACGGCACGGTGCTGTACGCCGGCCGGTTGCCCAGCATCGATGCCGAACTGGTGCGCCGCCTGCGTGCCGCCGGCGGTCTGGTGATGGGCAAGACCGTGACCACCGAGATGGCCACCTACACCCCTGGCAAGACCCGCAATCCCCACAACCCCGCCCACACTCCCGGCGGCTCTTCCAGCGGGTCGGCCGCGGCCGTGGCCGCAGGCATGGTGCCGCTGGCGGTGGGCACGCAAACCGGCGGCTCGGTGATCCGGCCCGCGGCCTTCTGTGGCGTGGTCGGCTACAAGCCCAGCTACGGCTGGATTTCCCGCACCGGGGTGCTGCAGCAGTCGCCGTCTCTGGACCAGGTCGGCGTGTTCGCGCGCAATGTGGACGATGCTGCACTGCTGGCGCAGGCGCTGGTCGGGCACGACCCTGGCGACTCGGCCACCCGCAGCATGGCCGCGCCGGCGCTGTTGCAGACCGCGCGCAGCGCGCCGCCGCTGGAGCCGAGGCTGGCCTTCATTCGAACCCCGCACTGGTCGCGCATGGATGCGGATGCTCAACAGGGCTTCCAGTCGCTCGTGGCAGCGCTTGCAGGCCATGTTGTTCAGCGCGACTTACCTGAAATTACAGTCGGATTCGTCGACCTGCACCGCTTGCTGATGGAAGCCGAGATCGCTGCTTGCTACGACGCCGAGTACCAGCACGGCGCTGCCCGGTTGTCGCCGTCGCTGCGCTCGCAGATCGAGCGCGGACGCGCTGTCAGCTACGGCGACCACCGGCGTGCGTCGCAACGTTTCGGCGTCATTCGTGCGGCACTCGACAGCCTGTTCGACGACCACGACGCGATCCTGACACCGGCCACGCTCGGCACGGCACCGGCCGACCTGACCACCACCGGCGACTCGGTGATGTGTGTGCTGTGGACAGCGATTGGCTTGCCGGCCATCACATTGCCGTTGCTGAAGGGCGCCAACGGGCTGCCGATCGGGGTGCAACTGGTTGGCCGCCGCGACGATGACGCGCGGCTGCTGAGAACCGCCAACTGGTTGATGCAGACAGTGGCGGTTGGCGCAATCAGCCGCTGAAAGAACGCCCGAATGCAAACACCGAATTCGGGGCCGTGGTGCGCACCGGCTGAATGACCGGCTGCGAAGAAATGGCCCGCCGAGCCGGGCGCGTATCTACGCTCACCCCCAAAGCCTGCTGCTCTTCGATCAAGCTCTGCAGCGTGATCGTCGACATCTGGTGCAGCATCACCGAGTTCAGTCGAATCCACAGCCCTTTGGAAAGCCCTTCGGACGCGCTTTCGGTCGCCTCCATGGGTTCGTCAACGGCAGAGACGATGTCGGCCACGCTGATTGCGTCGGCACCGCGCCCGAGCGTATAGCCACCCCCGGGTCCGCGGGTGCTTTCGACCAGACCCATGCGCCGCAAGCGGCTGAAGAGCTGCTCCAGATAGGACAGTGAAACCTGCTGGCGGGCGCTGATCGAAGCCAGCGGCACCGGGCCCGAAGGATCCCGCAGCGCCAGGTCGATCAAAGCATTGACGGCGAACCGGCCCTTGGTGCTCATGCGCATGACTGCTTCTCCTGGGAAAATATTGTTGAATTACGAAAAGTCCGCACACGGGACCTAGCCCGATCGAGGGGCAATCGGGGTGCCAGGCACTTCGCATCACCGTAAAAATGGGCCTACAAAGAGAAGGCCCCGCAATTGGAATGGAATGCCGTAGGAATTGCCGACTGCACTGCCTTCAATCGGCACGCGGCCTCGTTGCCTGGTCCGTTTTTCAAAGAAGTCATGTCGCGCGCATGGGACCTCGTCCGTCTGGCGTGGCAGCGGTGCAGCCTGTAGCCCCACCGCAGCAGTGCGTCGCAAGCCGCTGACGGGCCCGCAGCGGCTGCGTACAGTGCGCAGCATGTGCCCCTACACCTCCGCTGCGCGATGACCGCGACGTCTGCCAGCCGCAAAGACGCCCGGCGCGAACGCTTTCAGCGCTTCTCGGCGGCCAGCGTTCGCGCCTTTCATGTCTACGCCAATTGGCTGGTGGGTATCAGTTGGCGCCGCTTCATTCTGCTGTCGCTGATCACGTTGGCGGTGGCCGGCATCCTGCACGACATGCCGCCCTTCACCTGGACCATCACCGAGCACATCGACGATGTACGCAGCCCGCGCGTGCCGCGATTGCCGGCACCGCCGGCTGCAGTGGTCGGGCCGGCCAAGCCGGTCGATCCCGCCGACAAGCCTCCCGGCAGCGACGGCGTACAGATCGACATCGACAAGAACGGCATTCGCATCACACCACAGAAGGCGGCAGTGGCAGCCGCAGCGGCCGGATCGGCAGCGGCACGCGCGGCCGACGCCGCCAGTGCCGTGGCTTCTGC
>JALYUN010000364.1 GCA_030853725.1 Pseudomonadota bacterium
CCGCCCCGCAGATCGGCCCGCAGCCCAACCTGCCGAACGACGAACAGGTGGTCGCGCCCGTGGTTCCGCAAGCTCCAGGGCTGGCGCCCGGCTTCAACCGGGCTGGCGGATCACGGTTCTAGCGATCGAAGCTGCAGCATCGGGCACGCGGCCGCCGAGTAATCGCTTCAGCTTGAAGGATCGTCGCTTGAAGCCGCCAGCAGCGGCGACAGCGAGCCCGGTAACGTCGGGCCCGGGTCTTCACCTTCGGCCACTTCGGTCAACAGCGCCGCGGCGCTGCGCACCATCGGCCAGGCCAGCACCGCGCCGGTACCGTCGGTGCTTTCCATGCCCATCTCCAGCAGCGCAGAGGCATGAAACAGGTTCAATGCCTGGTCCAGCCCCAAATGGCTGTTGCTGCGGCAGAACACGCAGTAGTCGGTGACGGGCTGGGCAATATGGGCCGCCACCATCAGCGCGGCGCAGGCAGGGAACCCGTCGATCACCAGCAGGTGGCGTTTGCTGGCCGCCATCAGCATCACGCCCACCATCACCGCCACTTCGAAGCCGCCGTAGGCCGCCAGCACCTCGACCGGATCGGTCACTTCGTGGTGGCGCGCGCGGGCGGCATTCAGCGTGGCCATGCAACGGCCGAGCACGTCGCGATTCATGTCGGGCCCGCTGATGACGAGGTCGCCGACGGGGCTGTCGGTCAGCGCCGCCAGCACCAGCGCCGCGCTTTCGTGGGCGCCGACGCCGACACCGGCCAGGATCGTCACGTTGCCGAGCAGCTTCTCACCGATCTCCATACCGGCGCGCATGCCCGCGCGTGCCTGCTCCACCGACATCGCCGCGCCGACCCGCGTGTTGCGCGTGCCGTGGGCGATCTTGCGCGCCAGCAAATGTTCGTAGGGCGGCATGTCTTCGGCCATGCCGCAGTCCACCACCGTCAGATCCACCTGCTGGCTGCGCGCGAAGACCGACAGTGGCAACTGGTTGCGCAGCAACATGCGCACGGTCTCGTGGGTTGCGTGGCGCTGCTCGGTGATGCGGTCGACCGCCAGCCCGTGGTCGGCCGCGAACACCAGCAATTGCGGCTCGTGCAGGCGCGGCTTGAGCGTGTTCTGCATCAAACCCAAGCGGATCGCCAGCGGCTCCAGTTCCCCGAGGTTGCCGCCCGATTCGCTGCGGCGGTAGAGCTTTTCGCGCAGCGCTTTTTCAAGCAACGGGTTGGTCGTGGGTGTGACCAGGGAACGTGTGATCGCCATAGCGGCGCAGTGTAGCCAGCCAGCTTTACGGACCTACTTTAAAAATAGCGCGATCAACGGGTTCTTCGTTTCTTCGTTGCAGGGGTAGTCCAGCCGGCGCAGGAAGCTACCGAGCCGGGCGTTGTCTTGCGGCGGCACCTGCAGGCCGACCAGGATGCGGCCGTAGTCGGCGCCCTGGTTGCGGTAATGGAACAGGCTGATGTTCCAGCTCGGATCCAGCGCCGCCAAAAATCGCATCAGGGCACCAGGGCGTTCAGGGAAGGTGAAGCGGAACAAGCGTTCGTCGCGCGCCAGTTCGCTGCGCCCGCCGACCATGTGCCGTACATGCTCCTTGGCCAGTTCGTCGTCGCTCAGGTCGACGGTGGCGAAGCCGTGGCGGACAAAGGCGCGTCCGACGCGCTCGGCCTCGGCTCGCTGCTGGATCGCCAGGCCGACGAAGACATGCGCCGCGTCGGCATGTGAAATGCGGTAGTTGAATTCGGTCACGGCCCGCGGGCCGATCAGTTCGCAGAATCGTTTGAAGGATCCGCGCGCTTCGGGAATCGTCACCGCAAACAGCGCTTCGCGTTGCTCCCCGAGTTCAGCGCGCTCGGCCACGAAACGCAGCCGGTCGAAGTTCAGATTGGCGCCGCAGGTCACGGCCACCAGCGTGCGGCCTTTGATGCGATGGCGCTGCACGTATTGCTTCAACCCGGCCACGCCCAGCGCGCCGGCCGGCTCCATCACGCTGCGGGTGTCCTGAAACACGTCCTTGATGGCGGCGCAGACGGCATCAGTGTCGACCACCACGAAATCGTCGACCAGCGCCCGCGTGATCCTGAAGGTTTCCTTGCCCACCAGCTTGACCGCAGTGCCGTCAGAAAACAAGCCCACATCATCCAGCTGCACCCGCCGCCCGCGCTGCACCGACTGCAGCATGGCGTCGGAATCGACTGTCTGCACGCCGATCACGCGGATCTCGGGGCGCAGCGCCTTGATGTAGGCCGCCATCCCCGAAACCAAACCGCCGCCGCCAATGGCGACGAACACCGCGTCGATCGGCCCCTGGTGCTGGCGCAACAACTCCATGGCCACCGTGCCCTGCCCGGCGATCACGTCGGGGTCGTCGAAGGGGTGAACGAAGCTCAGGGCCCGAGCCTGCTGCAGCACGGCGGCGTGCGCGTAGGCGTCCGAGTAGCTGTCGCCATGCAGCACGACCTCGGCACCCAAGGCCTGCACCGCGTCGATCTTGACGCGCGGTGTCGTCACCGGCATCACCACCACCGCATGGCAACCGAGCTTGCGCGCCGCCAGTGCCACGCCCTGAGCGTGGTTGCCGGCAGAAGCGCAGATCACGCCGCGCGCCAGGGACTCGGCCGGCAACAGCGCCATCTTGTTGTAGGCCCCGCGCAGCTTGAAGCTGAAGACCGGTTGCTGGTCCTCGCGCTTGAGCAACACCGTGTTCGACAAGCGGCGGCTCAGCTGCGGGGCGGCGCCGAGTGCGGTTTCGCGCGCCACGTCGTAGACCCGCGCTGTCAGTACGCGCTTGAGGTAGTCGGCCGCGATGCGCTGCGCTGCGGGTGACAGCACCCGGGCAACCGGAGCGTCGACTTTGGCAGCACGCTCGCTGGGAGTTCGAGTCATGTCGGCCGAATGATAGAGGTGGGCGCGGCGGCGATGCGCGGTCAAAAAAAGACCCGGGGCCTTGGGAGCCCCGGGTTGAATCCACCGTTTTGGAGGTGGAGGAGACAATCGGTACCCGTGTTCCGAAGACCCGGCGTTTAGAGACCAGCCGCGTCTTGAAAATCAGTCTATCAGAATGATGGTGCAGTGCAACATTGCAGGCTCTTCTGTCGCCGCCGACGGTCACTGACTAGCGTGCCAGCCGGCCTTCACGCTTCGATTTGAACAGGATCAAACGCACCATGGAATGCACCGTCAATTGGGTCCCGCAGACCGGCATGGGTTTCGTCGCCGAAACCGGCAGCGGCCACCTCCTGAACATGGACGGCGCTGCCGACGGCGGTGGCCGCGACCTGGCGCCACGCCCGATGGAAACCGTGCTGGCCGGTACGGGGGGCTGCACCGCTTATGACGTGGTACTGATCCTGCAACGCGGCCGGCACGATGTGCGTGGCTGCAGCGTCCAGGTTCATGCCGACCGGGCCGATGTCGACCCGAAAGTCTTCACCCGGATCACGATGCATTTCGTGGTCACGGGGCGCGGTATTCCGTCGCCCGCGATCGAGCGGGCCATCGCGCTGTCGCACGAGCGTTACTGTTCGGCCAGCATCATGCTCGGCAAGACCGCCATCATCAGCACCAGCTTCGAAAGCGTCGAAGCCTGAGCACAGCGTGGCGTGGCGCGGACTGCTGCGGGGAACTACAGGTAGTGCGCGGTACGCGTCATGACCCGCGCCATGCCCCGCATCAGCCAGCGCACCGGCAGCGGCAGGCGCTCGGCACCCGCCGCAACGGCCTGGTCGGCGTGGCGTTGTTCGTCTGCCTTCATCGCCACGACGATGGCGCGCGAGCGACCATCGGCTTGCGGCAGCCGTGTCAAATGACCTTCCAGATGCGATTCGACCTGGCGCTCGGTTTCGACCACGAAGCCGAGGCTGGCGCGGTCGCCGAGCCTGCCTGCGACCAGGCCGATGCCGAAAGAGCCGACGTACCACAGCGGGTTCAGCAGGCTCGGCCGGGCCTGCAATTCCTGCAGCCGCTGCCGGGTCCAAGCCAGGTGGTCGATTTCTTCCCGCGCCGCAGCCTGCATCGCCTGCCGAAGTTCCGGCGTGCGGGCCGTGAGCGCCTGCGACTGGTACAGCGCCTGGGCGCAGACCTCGCCGACATGGTTGACGCGCATCAGCGCGCCGCAGAGGCGGCGTGCCGATGCGTCCAACGCGGCTTCGGGCACGTTGGCTGCCGGATTGGCGCGGGCCGCATGCGCAACGCCCGCCAGGGTTCGCAAACTGTTGTCCAGTGCGTCGATAAGGCGATCGGTGCGGTTCATTGCGGCGGAGAATAGCGGATTGCAGTCGCCCCCTGCCGGGGAGGCGCAGCCCGGATGCCGTTGCTGTCAGACCACAGTCTCTTCGGAATTGCGGGGCAACCCTTGGCAACCGACGCTGCGGTCTGGTGCAATAGAGCAACTTCCACTGAGGAGGTTGGCCTGATCAGCCCCTCGCCGGGTCCACTTCCCGATCGGGACCTCTTGTTCAACCTAGGAGATAGTCGCAATGAAAAAATCACTGCTCGCCCTGGCAGCACTCACCGCGTTTGCGGGTGCGGCTTCGGCCCAGTCGTCCGTCACGCTGTTCGGTATCGTCGATCTGGCGCTGCGCAACCAAGACAACGGCGCCGGCTCACAACAGTCGCTGGCCTCTGCCGGTATCAACACTTCGCGCCTCGGTTTCCGCGGGGTCGAAGACCTCGGCGGCGGTCTGCGCGCTGGTTTCTGGCTCGAAGGCCAGCTGAACCCGGACAACGGCACCGCCCAAGGCCAGACCTGGCAGCGTCGTTCCACCGTCAGCTTGATCGGTGGCTTCGGTGAAATCCGCCTCGGCCGCGATTACAAACCGACTTTCTGGAATACGACCACGTTCGACCCGTTCGGCACCAACGGTGTCGGCAGCGAAAACAACGTGTTGCCGACCCTGGGCAATGCGCCGTACTACAACCTGGTTCGCGCTGACAACACCGTCGGCTACTTCCTGCCTTCGTTGGGCGGCGTCTACGGCCAGTTGCAGGTTGCAGCCGGTGAAGGCAGCACCCAGAAGTACTACGGTGGTCGCATCGGCTACGCCGCCGGCCCGGTCAACGTGGCCGCTTCGTATGGTCGCAACGCCAAGAACAGCGGCAGTGCTGCCAACCGTCCGCTCGACGACTACGACGTCTGGAACGTCGGTGGCTCGTTCAACGCCGGCTTCGCCACCTTCGCGCTGCTGTACAACAAGCACGAATACGGCAACTATGACCTGAAGAGCTACATGGCCGCCGCAACCGTGCCGTTCGGTGCCAGTTCGCTGAAGTTCTCGTACAACCATTCCAACATCGGTGTTGGCGCGGTCAATGCGATCCAGAACCGCACGGCCAAGCAGTACGCCATCGGCTATCAGTACGACCTGTCCAAGCGCACCGCGGTGTACGCAACCTACGCGCAACTGAAGAACGACACCGGGCTGCGCCTGACCACCAGCACTGACGCCCCGATCAGCGCGAACAGCGGCTTCAACTCGAAGGGCTACGAGTTCGGCATGCGCCACAGCTTCTGATTGGCAGCGCCCTCGGGCGCTACCGTCAGATCGCAAAGCCGCCTTCGGGCGGCTTTTTTCTGTGCAGATCGACTTCGACCTTTATCGCGGGTCTTCCCGTTTGCGGTCAGTGCGGCGATTGCGGATGATGCCGGCCATTCGGGACGGAAGCACCGCCCACAGGTTGCTGCCGCCTGCGTCTGCTTTTCGCACCCGGCCGAACCAATCCCTGCAAGTTCGTTCTCTCGCGCCTAGATGCTCGTCTTCGTCCTACGCCGCCTGGCCCAGGCCCTGATCGTGATGCTCACGGTCGCCTTCATCGCCTTCATGCTGTTCCGGTATGTCGGCGACCCGGTCAGCAGCCTGCTGGGGCAGGACGCCACGCAGGAGCAACGGCTGCAGTTGCGAAAAGACCTGGGGCTGGACGCAGCGTTCCCGGT
>JALYUN010000365.1 GCA_030853725.1 Pseudomonadota bacterium
CCGCCCCCTTTTGGGTCTGGAACCTTGACGGGATCAGACGCGGCGGCGGCGCCGCGTGGCGACGAAGCCGATTACGCCCACACCTGCCAGCATCAAAGCATAGGTCTCAGGTTCGGGAACGGCCGAAATAGAGACGTTACCGCCGTAGCTGGCTGGCGAAGAACTGTTCAGGCCCAACAGCGTCAGCGAATAGCTACCGGGTGCAAGGGTCCCGGTTTGCAGGGTCCACAGCTCGAAGGGATCGCCCAGCGTCTTGTTGAAGCTGAACAGGCCGGCAGGACCGGTGAGCGTGATGCTCGAGAAGTTCAGGTTGCGGTTTCCATTGACCACCGAAGTGATGCTGGAGCTGAAGGTGAATGACGAGAGGGCCGAGAACGTGTAACCGTCCATAAAGCCGCCGCCGGCCGGGGAGTTCTCGAAGCCTGCGCTACCCGAAGAAAGATCGAGCGGCGACATTTCGGCGAAGGCGCTGGCCGAACCCAGCGCCAAACCGATGGCCAAGGCCATGCTGGTAAGTTTCATAAGTGCTCCTGAAATCTTGAAATGAACTGCTCATGCGCAGTCGATTGCCCGAGGGCCTTGAGGTAATCCCTCTGATGGCGACCAGTCTCGCAGGTCCTGTGCAGTGCAACACCCCCTAGACAAGGGGGTAAAGACCCCGGAAAGTGCAGTTTTCTGCAACAAATGTAATGCGTAAAAACCCTGAAACCAAAAGGCCGGACTCTTCGGCCGGCTCGCCTACACCAAAACACGCTCGATGCCGCCGCCATTGGCACTTGCGACATAGCGCTGTAACCAGTCCTCCCCCAGCATCACGCGTGCCATCTCAACCACGATGTAGTCGGCTTCCAGCAGACCCGTCGACAGGTCGTCTTCGTAGCGCTTCAAACCCTGCAGACAGCTCGGGCAACTGGTCAGGATCTTGAGGTTGCGCTCCGCAGCTGCAACGGGTTCGGACGTACCCTGCATCCGTTCACGCAGGGCGATTTCGCCGCTGCGAATCTCTTCTTCCTTGCGAAAGCGAACCTGGGTCGCGATGTCGGGCCGCGTCACGCCCAACGTGCCGCTCTCACCGCAGCAGCGATCGTTCTTCAGCACGTTCGGGCCGACCAGTGCCTTCACCGTCTTCAGCGGCTCCTGCAACTTCATGGGTGAGTGACAGGGGTCATGGAACAGGTAGCCCGCCTGGTGCCCGACCAGCGTGATGCCTTTTTCCAGAAGATATTCATGGATGTCGATGATTCGGCAGCCGGGAAAGATGTCTTCGAAGCGGTAGCCCTGCAGCTGGTCGTAGCAGGTGCCGCAGCTGACCACGACGGTCTTGATGTCCAGGTAGTTCAAGGTGTTGGCTACGCGGTGAAACAGCACCCGGTTGTCGGTGATGATCTGCTCGGCCTTGGCGGTCTGCCCGGTGCCGCGCTGGGGGTAGCCGCAGCACAGGTAGCCCGGCGGCAACACGGTCTGCACGCCGGCGTGCCACAGCATCGCCTGCGTGGCCAGCCCCACTTGGCTGAACAGACGTTCGGAGCCGCAGCCCGGGAAATAGAACACCGCCTCGGTTTCTGCGGTGGTGGTGGCGGGGTTGCGAATGATCGGAACGTAGTCTTTGTCCTCGATGTCCAGCAGCGCCCGTGCCGTCTTTTTCGGCAGCCCGCCCGGCAGCTTCTTGTTGATGAAGTGAATGACCTGTTCCTTGATCGGCGGCGTGCCCAGCGTGGCTGCCGGCGCGCGAGTCTGGGCGCGAGCCGCTGGCTTCAGCAGCCGGTTCATCAAACGCTGGAAGGTGAACCCGACGCCGACCATCGCGCCGCGCATCAGCTTGATGGTCTGCGGATTGGTGGCGTTCAAGAACAGCATGGCCGCCGCATTGCCCGGGCGGAAACTCTTCTTGCCCATGCGGCGCAGCAGGCTGCGCATGTGCATCGTCACGTCGCCGAAGTCGATCTTCACCGGGCACGGGCTTTCGCATTTGTGGCACACGGTGCAGTGGTCGGCCACGTCTTCGAAGTCGGCCCAGTGCCGCACGCTGATGCCGCGGCGCGTCTGCTCTTCGTACAAAAAGGCTTCGATCAGCAGCGACGTGGCCAGAATCTTGTTGCGCGGGCTGTACAGCAGGTTGGCACGCGGCACGTGGGTGGCGCAGACCGGCTTGCACTTGCCGCAGCGCAGGCAGTCTTTGATGCTGGCGCTGATGGCGCCGATTTCACTCTGCTGCAGGATCAGAGACTCATGCCCCAGCAGGCCGAAGCTCGGGGTGTAGGCCGCGCTCAGGTCGGCAGCGCGGCAGCCGCCTTCGCCGGTGAAAGTCTGCGTCAGGTCGTCGTCGCAGTGCTCGCCTGAGCGGTGCCGCAGCAGCTTGCCCTTGTTGAAGCGACCTTCGGGGTCGATCCGCAGTTTGTAGTCGGCAAAGGCGCGCAGTTCGTCGTCGGTGACGAATTCGAGCTTGGTGATGCCGATGCCGTGCTCACCGCTGATGACCCCGCCCAGCCGCCGCGCCAAAGCCATGATGCGCACCACCGCTTCATGCGCGGTTTGCAACATGGCGTAGTTGTCGCTGTTGACCGGCAGATTGGTGTGCACGTTGCCATCGCCGGCATGCATGTGCAGCGCGGCCCAGACGCGACCGCGCAGCACCCCGGCATGGATGCGCTTGCATTCAGCCAGCAGCGGCTCGAAGGCGCTGCCCTGAAAGATCGACTGCAGCGGCTGCCGAATCTGCGTTTTCCACGACGCGCGCAGCCGGCCGTCCTGCAATTGCGCGAAGGTGGTGTTCTCTTCGGCGTCGGCCGGCCCCGCAATGTCCAGGCGGCTCAGCCAGTGCTGCCACTGCGAGCGCACTTCTGCCAACAGCGCCTGCGCCTGCTGCACCCGGTCGCCGAGCAATTCGGCGCTGGGAATGGCGCTGGCGTCGTCGCTCTTGCCCAGCGGCAGTGGGCTGCTGGCGAAGAAAGTTTGCAACGCGTCCACCAGTTCCAGCTTGTTGCGCAGGCTGAGTTCGATGTTCAGCCGCTCGATGCCTTCGGTGTATTCGCCCATCCGCGGCAGCGGGATCACCACGTCCTCGTTGATCTTGAACGCATTCGTGTGCTTGGCGATGGCCGCGGTGCGCTTGCGGTCGAGCCAGAACTTCTTGCGGGCGTCGGCACTCACGGCGACGAAACCTTCGCCAGCACGTGAATTGGCAATGCGCACGACCTCGCTGGTGGCGCGCGCCACGGCGTCGGCGTCTTCGCCGACGATGTCGCCGAACAGCACCATCTTCGGCAGGCCCGAACCGGCGAGGGTCCGCTTGCTCTTGGTGGCATAACCCACCGCCTTCAGATAGCGGTCGTCCAGATGTTCCAGACCCGCCAGCAGCACACCGTGGTCTTTCTGGGCGAACAGATAGTCCTTGATCTCGACGATGCTCGGTACCGCGTCCTTCGCATTGCCGAAGAACTCCAGGCACACGGTGCGCACATGGGCCGGCATCTTGTGAACAATCCAACGGGCACTGGTGATCAGGCCGTCGCAGCCTTCCTTCTGCACGCCGGGCAGGCCGGCCAGGAATTTGTCGGTGACGTCCTTGCCGAGCCCTTCCTTGCGGAAAACACGGCCCGGAATTTCCAGCACCTCGCTGCGTTCGAGCTTGCTGCCACCCGCGTCGAAGTACTTCAGTTCGAAGCGGGCCGAAGGCACGTCGTGGATCTTGCCCAGGTTGTGGTCCAGCCGCGTCACTTCCAGCCACTTGGCTTCGGGTGTGACCATGCGCCAGCTCACCAGGTTGTCGAGCGCGGTGCCCCACAACACCGCTTTCTTGCCGCCGGCGTTCATGGCGATGTTGCCGCCGATGCAACTGGCTTCGGCTGATGTGGGGTCGACCGCGAACACATAGCCCGCCGCTTCGGCCGCATCGGCCACGCGCTGGGTCACCACCCCGGCTTCGCTGTGGATGGTGGCCACCGGTTCGGCGACGCCCGGCAGCGACATCATCACCACGCCACTCATCGCTTCGAGCTTTTCGGTGTTGATGACCGCGCTCTGCCACGTCAGCGGCACGGCGCCGCCGGTGTAGCCAGTGCCGCCGCCGCGCGGAATGATCGTCAGGCCGAGCTCGATGCAGCCTTTGACCAGGCCCGCCATTTCGGCTTCGGTGTCGGGCGTCAGCACGACGAAGGGCATTTCCACACGCCAGTCGGTGGCGTCGGTCACATGCGACACCCGCGACAAGCCGTCGAACTTCAGGTTGTCCTTGGCGGTATGGCGGCCGAGCGTGCGGCGCGCGGCCTTGCGCAGGTCCCGGACAGTGCGGAACTGCGCCGCGAACGCTTCGACCGCCTTGCGGGCCGCGTTCAGCAGTTCGCCGACCAATGCGTCGCGGCCGGCGTCGTCCTCGGGCGTGCGGCGCTTGCCGACTTCCGCCAGCCGGTGCTGCAGTGCGTCGATCAGCAGTTGCCGCCGCTTCGGATTCTCGAGCAGGTCGTCTTCCAGGTACGGGTTGCGCTGCACCACCCAGATGTCGCCCAGCACCTCGTACAGCATGCGGGCCGAACGCCCGGTGCGGCGCTCTTGTCGCAACTGGTTCAGGATGGCCCAGGCCCGCTCGCCCAGCAACCGGATGACGATTTCACGGTCCGACAGCGAGGTGTAGTTGTAAGGAATCTCGCGCAGCCGCGCAGGCGCTTCGACACTGGTTGCGGGTGCATGAATCGCGGCGGCGGCGGTCGAAAGCGGTGCATTCATAAGGGTTAATGAGGATGCTAACGCACGCCTTTCGGAACCGTTGGCGCCACACCGCCGCGGGCTTATCCCGGTTGCCGTGTGCGGCGCTTCATGAAAAAACCGCACTGTCACAATCCGCCGCGAAACTCGCCGGCAGCACCCCCATTCCCACTGCGGAGATCCTTCCCATGCGCTTCAAAGTCCTGCCTGCAATCAAACTCGCCACGCTGACCCTGGCGCTGGCCGCCGGCGTGCCGGCCCACGCCCAAACCGAAATCCAGTGGTGGCATTCGATGACCGGCGGCCTGAACGACTGGGTCGTCGATCTGGCCAACGGCTTCAATGCCAGCCAGAAGGAATACAAGGTGGTGCCGACCTACAAGGGCACTTACGACGAGTCGATGACCGCCGCTATCGCTGCCTTCCGCGCCGGCAATGCGCCGCACATCCAGCAGGTCTTCGAAGTGGGCACCGCCACCATGATGGCGGCCAAGGGTGCGATCGTGCCCGTAGGCAAGGTGTTGACCGACGCCGGCTACAAGTTCGACCCGAAGATCTACATCCCGGCCGTGGTGGGTTACTACACCGCGCCGAACGGGCAGATGCTGAGCTTCCCATTCAACAGCTCCACCACGGTGCTGAACTACAACAAGGACCTGTTCAAGAAAGCGGGACTGGACCCCAACAAGCCGCCCGCGACTTGGCCCGAACTGGTTCTGGCTGCGGCCAAGCTGAAAGCCTCGGGCGTGGCCTGCCCCTTCACCACCAGTTGGCAGAGCTGGACGCAGCTAGAGAGCTTCTCGACCTGGCACAACACGCTCTTCGCCACCCAGAACAACGGCTTCGGCGGGACCTCGGCACGGCTCGTTTTCAACAGCCCGCTGCACGTGCGCCACATCGAAAACCTGGCCAACATGGCCAAGCAAGGTTTGTTCGTCTACCGCGGGCGTGGTAACGCGGCCGATGCGGCGTTCTATTCTGGCGAATGCGCCATTTCGGTAGCTTCGTCTTCCACTTACGCCAGCATCAAGAAGAACGCCAAGTTCGACTTCGGCATCAGCCCGCTGCCTTACTACCCCGATGTGCCCGGTGCGCCGCAAAACACCATCATCGGCGGCGCTTCGTTGTGGGTTCTGGCCGGCAAGCCCGCCAAAGACTACAAGGGCGTGGCCGCGTTCTTCAACTACCTGCAAAACCCGGAAGTGCAAGCCAAGAGTCACCAGCGCACCGGCTACCTTCCGATCACGATGGCAGCGTACAAGTTGACGGAGCAGTCGGGCTTCTACAAAGAGAACCCGGGCACCGACACGGCTGTCAACCAGATGATTCGCAAGACCACCGACAAGTCACGCGGCATCCGGCTGGGTAACTTCGTGCAGATCCGCGCCATCAACAACGAAGAGCTGGAACAGGTCTGGGCCGGCAAGAAGACCGCCAAGCAAGCGCTGGACGACGCCGTCAAGCGCGGCAACGAACAGCTTGCGCGTTTCCAGAAGGACAACGGCTGATCGGCTCGAAGGCTTTGCGTTAAGCAGCACCCTTGCCCGCCGAAAAACGCGTTTGCTTCAAGAGCTGGTGGTTGCCATGGGTGCTCGTGGCGCCCCAGCTCGTGGTGGTGCTCGTGTTCTTCTTCTGGCCCGCCGGGCAGGCGATCTGGCAGAGCGTGCTGCGTGAAGACGCCTTCGGCCTGAGCTCGGTATTCGTCGGCGCCGAGAACTTCGTGCGTCTCTGGAACGACAGCAGCTATCTGAATTCGTTCAAGACCACCGCGGTGTTCTCGCTGCTGGTGGCATCACTCGGCATTTCGATCTCACTGATGCTGGCGGTGATGGCCGACCGTGTGGTGCGCGGCGCCGGCGGCTACAAAACACTGCTGATCTGGCCCTATGCCGTTGCGCCCGCGGTGGCCGGTGTGCTGTGGCTCTTCATGTTTGCGCCTTCGATCGGCATCGTCAGCTATTGGTTGCGGGCCGTGGGCATCAACTGGAACCACCTGCTGAACGGCGGGCAGGCGATGACCTTGATCGTGATGGCCTCGGTCTGGAAGCAGATTTCCTACAACCTCCTGTTCTTCCTGGCGGGCCTGCAGTCCATTCCGAAGAGCCTGGTGGAAGCCGCAGCCATCGACGGCGCAGGCCCCTGGCGGCGCTTCTGGACGGTGCAGTTCCCGCTGCTGACACCCACCACCTTCTTCTTGCTGGTGATCAACATCATCTATGCCTTCTTCGACACTTTCGCGATCGTCGACGCGGCCACGCAAGGTGGTCCCGGCAAGGACACCACGATCCTCGTCTACAAGGTCTATTTCGACGGCTTCAAGGGCCTGGACCTGGGCGGCTCGGCGGCGCAGAGCGTCATCCTGATGGTGATCGTGATTGCGCTGACGGTGGTGCAATTCCGGTACGTTGAGAAGAAGGTGAATTACTGATGGAATCGGGCCGAGCGCCGGGCTGCTTCCAAGCCGGCCCCCGCCCCCTCGGGGGGCCGACCGCCGCTTTGGCCGGGCGGCGGGCACGTCACTATGGTTGAAAACCGGCCTCTGGCGACAGCCGTTTCACACCTGGTGCTGATCCTGGGCGTGATCGTCATCGCGTTTCCGCTCTACATCACCTTCATCGCCAGTACCCAGAGCGCCGAGGCCATCGTGCAGAGCGTGCCGATGTCATTGCTGCCCGGCGGCGAGTTCATCCACAACTACCAGCGTGCACTGTTCGGTGCGACCAGTGGAAACACCGGCAACCTGTCGACCGGGCCGGTGGGGCACATGCTGTGGGTCAGCTTCGTCACGGCAATGGTGATCGCGGTGGGCAAGATCGCGATTTCGCTGCTGTCCGCGTTCGCCGTTGTGTACTTCCGCTTTCCACTGCGCAACCTGGTGTTCTGGATGATCTTCATCACCTTGATGCTGCCGGTGGAAGTGCGCATATTGCCGACCTACAAAGTGGTGTCCGACCTGGGCATGCTCAACACCTATGCGGGCCTGACGGTGCCACTGATCGCCAGCGCCACCGCCACCTTCCTGTTCCGCCAGTTCTTCCTGACCGTGCCCGACGAGTTGGTGGAAGCGGCGCGGATCGACGGCGCCGGGCCGATGCGCTTCTTCTGGGACGTGCTGTTGCCGCTGTCGAAGACCTCGATCGCAGCGCTGTTCGTGATTCAGTTCATCTACGGTTGGAACCAATACCTGTGGCCGCTGTTGATGACCACCTCGGAAGACATGTACCCAGTGGTGCTGGGCATCAAACGAATGATCGCCGGCGGCGATTCGGCCACCGACTGGAACATCGTCATGGCCACTGCGATCCTGGCCATGGTCCCGCCCGCGCTGGTTGTCATCCTGATGCAGAAGTGGTTCGTCAAGGGCCTCGTGGACACCGAAAAATAATCATGGGCTCCATCACACTGCGCAACGTCGAGAAGACCTACGGCCGTGGGCCGCAGGCCAACAAGGTCATCCACGGCGTCAATGCCGACGTGGCCGATGGCGAGTTCATCGTCATCGTCGGCCCGAGCGGCTGCGGCAAGAGCACGCTGCTGCGCATGGTGGCTGGGCTGGAAGAGATCAGCAGCGGCGAGATCTCGATCGGCGGCCGCGTCGTCAACACGCTGGAGCCAGCCGAACGCGACATCGCCATGGTGTTTCAGAACTACGCGCTGTATCCGCACATGAGCGTGTTCGACAACATGGCCTACGGACTGAAGATCGCCAAGCTGCCGAAGGCCGAGATCGAGACCCGCGTCAACAAGGCCGCAAAGATACTAGAACTGGGCGGTCTGCTGCAGCGCAAGCCGCGTGAACTGTCGGGTGGGCAGCGCCAGCGGGTGGCGATGGGCCGCGCCATCGTGCGCCAGCCGCAGGTGTTTCTGTTCGACGAGCCGCTGTCGAACCTGGACGCGAAGTTGCGCGCTGCCACCCGGCTGGAAATCCAGAAGCTGCACGACGAACTGGGCGTCACGTCGCTGTTCGTCACCCACGACCAGGTCGAGGCGATGACGCTGGCGCAACGCATGATCGTGATGAACGCCGGCCGCATCGAACAGATCGGCACACCCGAGCAGGTCTACGGCCAGCCCGCCAGCACCTTCGTCGCGAGCTTCATCGGCTCACCCCCAATGAACCTGCTGCACGGCGTGGCCGACGGCTCGCGCTTCACGATCGACGCGAGTGAATCCGAGCCCGCGGCGCAGACCCTGACGTTGCCGGCGGCCGCGCCCAGAGCGGGGCCACTGACACTGGGCGTGAGGCCCGAACATGCTGCGTTGTCTACCAACGGCGGCTGGCCGCTTCGGGTCGACGTGCTGGAAATGCTGGGCGCCGAACGACTGGTGTACGGGCGACTCGGTGCAGCGCCCTTCACGCTGCGCATCGAAGGCACGTTGACGCCGCCGCGACAGGGCCAGACGGTGTCGATGCGGGTCGAGCCGCAGCATCTGCACTGGTTCGACCGCGCCTCGGGCCACCGAGTCTGAGTGGCGCTGATGAACTGGCCGCTGCCGTTGTGGATTGCGCACCGCGGTGCCGGCAAGCTTGCGCCTGAAAACACGCTGGCGGCTTTCAGACTGGGTGCAGCACACGGCTTTTGCGCGTTCGAGTGCGATGTGAAGTTGAGCGCGGAAGGTGTGCCCTTCCTGCTGCACGACGACACGCTGGACCGCACCACCAACGCACGCGGCGTCGCAGGCGAACGCAGTTGGGCGGCACTTTCGCAGGTCGACGCCGGAGCCTGGCATTCAGCGGCTTATGCGGGTGAGCCGATGCCGAGCCTGGCGGCGGTTGCAAGCTACGTGCGGAACAACGGCTTCGCGCTGAACCTGGAGATCAAGCCGACCACCGGGCAGGACCACCGGACCGGCAGCGTGGTCGGCCGGGAATGTCTGCGTTGGTGGCCCGAAACGCCGCGTGCCTTGTTGCTGAGCTCCTTCCAACCCGAGGCGCTGCACGGCGCACGCGAAGCCGCACCGGAACTGCCGCGCGCGCTGCTGCTGGACTCGCTGCCCGCAGGCTGGTGGGAAATGGTCATTTCGTTGGACTGTGCAGCGGTGGTGACCAATCACCGCCTGATGGACGCGCCGCTGCTGCAGCGCTTGCATGCCGCCGGGCTGCGGGGACTTTGCTACACGCCCAACGACACGTCCGACGTGCAGCGGCTGCTGACGCTGGGCATCGACGGCATCATCACCGACGCGGTAGATCGCTTCGCACCGGCGCCGTCGACGTCGACGTCGAGATCGCAGCCGGGCTGATCGACACCGAAGCTTCCCCGCCGACCCAGTCGGCATCGAAGTCCGGTGTCGGCAGCGATGTCCGCTCGCGCATCAGCGACAAGCGCCACGCCACGGCTGCCAGCAACGCCGAGACCCCACCTGAAAAGAGCAGCGCGGCGCGCAGCCCGACATGCTCCCCCCAACCAGCCGCCCATCAGCGCACCCGGTGCGGCGGCCAGCAGGGTCAGCCAGCGCATGGTGGCTGTCATGCGGCACAGCAACGGTTCCGGCGTCACCGACTGTCGCAGCGCCAGGAAGTTGATGAAGATGAGCACGGCACCGGCGCTGAAGCTCATCAGCATCAACGCGAAGGCCACCCCGCCGTAGCGGTTGGCCGGAGCCACCGACAGCAGCAACCAGCCCGCGCCGCTCGGCACCCAAAGTGGCGCGTGCGTTTTTGGCGTGCGCTTCAACCAACCGGGTGCGCGGCACGACTTGCGTCAGCACGATTTGCGCCGCGGTGCCGGCCACGGTGTGCACGGTTCCGAGCAGGAAGCCGACTGCGTACAACCACCGAATGCTCAGATGCCGAGCCACCACACCAACGGCACGCTGACTGCCGCCAGCGCCACCAGCGATTCGCCGACGACATACACCGGCAGTTTGCGCACCCGGTGAGCCAGACACCGGCCGGCAACGAGATCAGGATGAAGGGCGCCAATTCGATCGCGGTCAGCAGACCCATCGGTGTGGGCGTGGCATGCAACAGCACTGCGGCCGTCAGCGGCAGCGCCAGCATCATC
>JALYUN010000020.1 GCA_030853725.1 Pseudomonadota bacterium
GCTGAAGGGCGGTGCTACTGTCCGCCGGCGTTCTGTTAGCGCTAACACCCACAGCCGGCTGCATCCCAAAGGTTGCGCCCCGGCGGATCAGGAGACGACATGGCCATCAGCACTCTCAACCGCTTCCGCTCGCCCGTCGCCCCCGTGGCGAAGCCGCTCACCGCGCCGGATTTTCGCCGCCTGCCGCTGGCGTTGGCTCTGCTCGCGGCGCTGCCCGCGCTGGCGCAACAGGCGCCCACCCAGTTGGAAACGGTCACCGTCACCGCCACCAAGCGACTGCAGCCACTGCAGAGCACGCCGATCGCCATCACCGTGCTGTCGGGTGCACAGCTCGAAGAAGCCAACCTGAACAACCTGGCCGACATCAGCCAGCAGTTGCCCACGGTCAACTTTCGCACGAACGCTTCGAATAAGGACACGGCGCTCTTCATCCGCGGGGTCGGCACCATCAGCACTTCGCCCGGGGTCGAGCCCACGGTGTCGATGGTGATCGACGGCGTTGTCACCGCGCGGCCGGGCCAGGCCACGCTCGACCTGCTGGACGTCGACCGGATCGAAGTGCTGCGCGGGCCGCAAGGCACGCTGTTCGGCAAGAACGCCTCGGCCGGGGTCATCAACGTGGTCAGCCGAGCGCCCGGCACCGCTACCGCCGGCTATGTCGATCTGGGCTACTACCAGGGCAACGAACGGCGTGTGCGCGCCGGCGTCTCCGGTGCCTTCTCGCCCGACGGTCCGCGCGCCGCACTGTCGGTGATGGCCGCCAAGTTCGACGGCAACGTTACCAATGTCAACGACGGCCGTGACGTCAATGGCTACGACCGCAAGGGCGTGCGCGGCCGGCTCGACATTCCGGTCACGAGGGACCTGAAGGTCTCGCTGATCGGCGACTACACCAAGTCCTTCGACACCACGCCCACCGGTGTGCCCTACGGCACCGACGTCACCACCTTCCCCACCGGGGTGGTCACGCACAACCCGCTGTACGCCGCCGCGGTCTCGCCTGTGGTGCCCTCGCCCGAGAACCGGCAGATCAACAGCGAGATCCAGACCCGCGTCAGCGACAAGAACCAGGGCGTGTCGGCGCAGATCGACTGGAGTCACGGCGACTTCCAGATCACCTCGATCACGGCGCGGCGCGGCTGGAAGAACACCCAGTTCCAGGACCAGGACCGCCTTGCGACCGTCTACAAGCAATTTGCGCAGACCGAAGACCGGGGCGACCTGGACTTCACCCAGACCTCTCAGGAACTGCGCATCGCCAGCACGAAGAAGCAGTTCTTCGAGTATGTGGCGGGGCTGTTCTACATCGACAGCAAGGACGACGAGATGTACCGCCGCGACGTCACGCGCTGCGCCAACACCACGGCGGCCGCACTGCCTTCGGGCCTGGTGCCGTGCTCGGCCGGCTCGCTGACGCAGGACAACGGCATTGCCAACTACGGCGTGCGCAACAAGAGCAAAGCGGTCTTCGGTGAAGGCACCTTCAACGCCACCGAAAGCCTGCGCGCCATTGCCGGGCTACGCTACACCGACGACAGCCTGAGCTACTACCACGGCCGCGTCGCATCGGCCACCGGCATACCCGGTGTCGGTGCCAACCGCCCCACCGTTACCGGCAGCACCACCAACAATGCGGTGTCGGGCCGCGTCGGGCCGCAATGGCAAGCCACACCCGACCTACTGCTGTACGCCACCTATTCGCGTGGCTACAAGGGGCCGGCCTACAACGTGTTCTTCAACATGTCGCCGACGCAAGACAACGTGCTGGCGCCCGAGAAGTCGAAGTCCTATGAGATCGGCGCCAAGTCTGAATGGCTGCAGCACCGCTTGCGCGTCAATCTGGCAGCATTCCAGACCGACTACGAGGGATACCAGGCCAACGTGCCCGACCTGCTGAACGGCGTCATCGTGACCCGGCTCGTCAACGCCGGCAGTGTCAGCACCAAGGGCTTCGAACTCGACGCCGATGCGCGTGTCTCGCAGCAGTTCAGTGTCAACGCGAGCCTGGCGCACATTCTGGCGCGGGTCGACAACTTCAACTGCCCTGTGGGTGCGGCAGCAAGCTGCGACATCAACGGCAAGCCGCTGCCCTACTCACCCGACTGGAAAGGCGTGCTGCGGGGCAAATACAGCTTTGCGATCGGCAATGGTCTGACGCTGGATCTGAACGGCGACTACACCTGGCAGAGCAAGGTCAACTTCGACTTGCAGCAGCAACCCAACAGCTTCCAAGGCGCGTACGGCATCGTCAACGCCTCGGTTGCGCTTTCCGGCTCAGCCGGCTTCGGCGGCTGGCGCGTGGCGCTGGTGGGCAAGAACCTGGGCGACAAGTCCTACGCCACCTTCGTGCAGAACTCCGGCAGCAACATCAACCGCTACGTGCCGCGTGACGATCGCCGGTACTTCGGCATCACAGGGCGCTACGATTTCTGACCGCTCCCTGAGTCACCGCCCGCCGAGCCCCGTTCTATCGAGGCGAAGCGCCGAACCCAAGTAGAGCCGCAGAACCGGCTTTGCCGGGCTGCAGGCGAACGCTCCTGCCGCCGGGGTGCGACAGCGAGCGAAGGGGGCCCCCGATCAGCGGGCCAGGTGACGGTCGAAGAACTTCCAGATCGTCGCCTGCGCCAGGCTGGCTTCGGGCGTTTCCGTGAACAGGATGTACTGCTCGTGGCCCAGCCCTTCCAGCACCAGCAACTGGGTCTCGACACCAGCCTGCAGCAGCCTGGCGTTCGTGGCCAGCGCGTTGCTCATGGCGAAGTCGCGGGTGCCGGTGATCATCAACGTAGGCGGGAAGCGGGCCAGCACGGCGGGTGACAGCGCCGGCGAAAGCAGCGGGTCCTTCCAGTCGACGCCGTCGAAGTAGCCGGGTCTGCGCACGGGCGGCGGCGCGGCCGATGACGCTGAGGCCGCTGAAGCCGACACCGCTGGCGCTGCGGGTCCGTCGGTGTTGACCACACCGGCCAGTGCGGTCGAATCGCCGCCGTAAGCGACACCCGGCATCAAGCCCGAACAGAAAATGCCGATCGCACCGGGCGGTGGTAGATCGTGCTGCTGAAACCAGGCCACGGCTTGACCCGTCAGACCCCCACCGGCCGAGCAGCCGAAGATGCCGATCTGCTGCGGCGTGTGCGTTTTCAACAGTTCGCGGTAGACGTTCGCCACGTCCTCATTCGCCGCCGGAAAGCGGTGCTCCGGCCCCATGCGGTAGTCCACCGTCACCACCTGCACTCGGCCCACGCCGGCCACCGGTATGGCCTCTGCCAAAGCGGTGTACGGGAAGCCGCGGTCGAAGCCACCGCCATGCAGGTTGATCAGGACGCGGCGTTCGTTGCCAGGCGCAACGCCGTTGTGCGGCGTGATGACGCGAACCGCCACACCACCCATCGTCTGTGCTTCGATCTCGGCTGGGTAGCGCACCAACCAGCGGTCAGCGACGGGCTTGTGGTACGCGTTGGCGTAGGCGCGCACGGCCTCGATCGAGGAATCCGGTGTGGACGATGGCGGTGGCTTTTCATGGAAGTGCAGCGCCAGCGCGGCGCGGGCCTGCGGGCTCATCAGGCTCGACGGCGGAATCACCAACGACTGCGATCGCAAGGTGCCGTCGGCATCGACCTGTGGCGCCGCGCTCGCACCAGTCGTCAATCCCAGCAAGGCAAGTGCGACAAGCCATGCAGCGCGCTTCATGTGATCACCGATTGTTGTGCGATCCCGGCATCGACCAGCACATGTTGGCCCGTCATGCCGTCGGAATCGTCTGCGGCCAGGAACAAGGTGGCGCGCGCGACGTGGCCGGCGTCGAGCCGGATTTTCAAACATTGCGCGTCCAGGAAACCCTGATCGGCCGCGGCGTCGCGGTGCAACGCGCTCTGGCGTTCGGTGACGATGGCGCCGGGTACCAGCGCGTTGACGCGGATGTTGCGCGGCCCGAGTTCGCGTGCCAAGGTGCGGGTCAGACCCAGGATGCCGGCCTTGGCGGTGGTGTAGCCCACCAGGTTCGGGCGCCCGCGCATCCAGCTCACCGAGCCCATGTTGACGATGCTGCCACCACCGGCCGCAGTCATGGCAGGGGCCACCGCCTGGATCGCGAAAAAGTAGTGTTTCAGATTCAGCGCCAAGCGCTCGTCCCACAGCTCCGGCGTTACGTCTTCCATGGCGTGGCGGTCGTCGCGGCCGGCGTTGTTGACCAGTACCCGAATCGGGCCGAGTGCGTCGGCAGCCTGCCGCAGCAGCGCTTGATAGGCGACCACATCACGCACATCACATGCGGCGTACCAGGGTGGGGGGTGCCCTGCGTCGGCGATGGCGTTGATCAACTCACGGCCACCGTCGGGCCTGGTGCCGCAGAAGGCGACCTGCGCACCCTGCTTCGCAAAAGCCCGCACCAGTTCGGCGCCGATGCCCGAGCTGCCGCCTGAGATGAACACCACACGCTCCTTGAGCGACGGATAGACCGCCGCGTTCATGCTGCAGCCAGCGCCGGCGGCAGCAGCTCGGACAACGCCACCACGCGGCCCTCGTCGATGCTGCGGTGCGCCGCCAAGCCCGTGGCCACGGCGCGCAAGCCTTCCTCCAGCCCGATCTCGGCGGGCCGCCCTTCACGGACCGCTGCAGCGAAACGCTGGTGCTCGATATAGCTGGCGCCGAAGTGGTGGCCGGCGTACTTGATGCCGGTGTCCCAGACCCGGCGCACCGACACGCCCTTGCCGGTGCCCGATGGCTGGCCCCAGGCTTCACGCCGCCCCCAATCTTCGCGCCGGCCGTGGCGCAGCGTCAGGCTCGGCAGCAAGCTTTCGAGCTTGCCTTCGTCACCGACCACGGTGATCTGTTCGTTGTCGACGGTGTTCTCGGCGAACATGCACAGGTCGAGCATGGCGCGCGCACCGCTCGGGTATTCGACTACCACGTAGGCGCTGTCCAGAATGTCGGGCCGGCGGCCGTCGTAGCTTTCTCCCAGATGGTTGACACGCTGGCCGCCGCTGGCGAACACACGCAAGGGCCGCTCGTCCAGGATCAGGTCCATCAGGTTGAAGTAGTGGCAGCACTTCTCGACCAGCGTACCCCCGGTGTTCGCAGAGAAGCGATTCCAGTCGTCGACCTTCGGGTAAAACGGTTCGCGGTGCTCGCGGATACTGACCTGCTGGATGCGCCCGACCCCGCCCGCATGGGCGATGCGGATCAACTCGGCCACCGGCGGCATGTAGCGGTATTCCTGTGCCACCCAGACAATGCCTTCGCGCCCCTGCGCCTGCCGCAGCAACTCGGCGCCGTCTTCGATCCGCGTCACCAGCGGCTTCTCGATCAGGATGTGCAAGTGCGACACCGCCAGCGCGTCGCGCAGCACCTGAGCGTGGGTGTAGTTGGGCGTGGCGATGACGACGGCGTCGCACAAGCCGTTCGCGGCGGCTGCCAGCAGCTCGTTCGGGTGTTCGTAGACCTGCGGGCGGTCACGACACAGCGCCAATGCCGCGTCGCGACTCGGCTCATGCGGGTCGGCAATGGCGGTGACCTGTGCGCCGCCCAGCGCATGCAGGTTCTCGATGTGTTCGCGGCCCATGCTGCCGCAGCCGATGATGCCCCAACGTAATGCATTCATTTAGTTCGTTATCCCGATATTCAACCTTTGAGCCCACCCTGCGTCAGACCGCCGACCACGCGTTCCTGGAACAGCGCGATCAGCACCGCCACGGGCACGATGGCCACGATCAATGCGGCCGAGATGATCGGCCACGGGAACGCAAATTCACCCTGATAAAGCGTGATGCCGACCGGCAGCGTCCGCATGCTGGCACCGGAATTCAGCGACAGCGCCAGCAGGAACTCGTCCCAGGCGTTGACGAAGGCGAGGATGCCGGCGGTGAACACCCCCGGCGCGGCCAGCGGCAACACCACGCGCCACAGCGCACCCAGGCGGGTGCAGCCGTCGATCATCGCGGCGTTCTCCAGGTCCTTCGGAATGCTCTGGAAGAAGCTCACCAGCACCAGCGTGC
>JALYUN010000036.1 GCA_030853725.1 Pseudomonadota bacterium
CGGCCGCGTCGCCGGCCGCGCCGCGGGCACGCGTCAGCGCCTGGTGCTCCCAGCTCCAGGCGGTGTTGCTGCCGCGCCCGACCTGGTAGCGGTCGAAGGCGTCGATACTGGTCACGAGCAGGCCCGAGTTGCCATTGGGTCGCAAGGCAGTGTCGATCTCGAACAGGCTGCCGGCGGCGGTGTTCAGCGTCAGCCAGGTGATCAATTTGCGAACCAGTGCGGCATAGATTTCTTGCGCGTCGCCGTCTGCGCTGCGCTCGTCGTAGACGAACACCAGATCCAGGTCGCTGCCATAGCCCAGTTCCTTGCCACCCAGCTTGCCGTAGGCGATGACGGCCAGCGCCGGTGGTCCGCTGTGGGCCTGGAATTTCGGCTGCGCCTGCTTCAGTCGGGTCCAGCACCAGCGCAGTGCGGTGTCCAGCACGGCATCGGCCAGTGCAGACAGGTCGTCTGCCACCTGCTCGGTGGTGATCGCGCCTTCGACGTCGCGCACCAGGATGCGGAAGACCTCGGCGTGATGGGCGCGGCGCAGTGTGTCGAGTAGTTGCTCTTCGTCGTCGTCTTCGCCGGCACGCTGCCATGCGGCCCGGCGGTCGGCCAGCTCGGCATCGAACGCGGCGCGGTCGAAGCGTTGTTGCAGCAGCCGCTGGTCGGCCAGTTCGTCGATCACGCCCGGGTGGCGCATCAGGTACTGCATCGGCCAGCGCGCCATGCCCAAGACCCGCAGCATGCGTTGCAGCACCTCCGGTCGTTCCAGCAACAGCGCCAGATAGCTTTCACGCCGCATCAACGAGTCGAGCCAGTCGACGAAACGCAGCGCCGCGGCTTCCGAACAGTCACCCGCTTCCAGAACGCTGGCCGTTTTTTGCAGCAGCCGACCGAGCCGCAGCCGGCCCTGGTCGCGCAGCGCCTGCACGCGCGGGCTTTGGGCCCACGGGCGCACCCGTTCGGCCAGTGCCGCAGGCAGACGGTCGGCCAGCGCAAGGCTGTCGACCGGCAGCGGGCCGGGGCCGCAGGTGCGGCAGGCAGAAGCCGGCAGCGCGCCATCGGTAGCGGCACGCCCGTTTTTGCTATCACCCGATGACTGGCCGCGGCCTTCGCGCAGCAACGCGTCGAATTCGCCGGCTACGCGTTCACGCACCTCACCGAGCCGCTGCAGCAGCCCCGGTGCGCCGGGCTGCCCCGGAAAACCGAGGCTGCGTGCGATCCAGCTCAGGTCTTCGTCGGAGCTTGGCAGCAGATGGGTCTGCTGATCGTCCAGATACTGAATACGGTGTTCGATCTGTCGCAGGAAGACATAGCTGTCAGCCAGTTCGCGGGCGGTGTCGTCGGCCATCAAGCCGCGTTCGACCAGGCGCTTCAACGCCCGCAGGGTGCTGCGGGTGCGGATCTCCGGGAACTGGCCGCCACGCACCACCAACATCAGTTGCACGATGAATTCGATCTCGCGGATGCCCCCGCGGGACAGCTTCACGTCGTTGGCGCGTTCGGGCCGGCCCGCGGCACGGCGCTGCGCCGCTTCGCGCACCTTGCGGTGCAACTGGCGCAGGCCTTCGAACACGCCGTAGTCCAGGTAGCGGCGGTAGACGAACGGCGTGACCAGTGAGCGCAGTGCCAGCGCGCGACCGTTCTCGACCACAGCGCGCGGCGCCACCACGCGGCTCTTCAGCCATGCGAAGCGCTCCCATTCGCGGCCTTGCGCCTGCAGGTAGTTCTCCAGCATGGCCAGGCTCACTACCGGCGCGCCGGAATTGCCGTGCGGGCGCAACGCCAGATCGACGCGAAAGACGATGCCGTCGTCGGTGGTTTCGCCGATCAGTGCATACAGGCGTTTGGCGACGAAGACGAAGTACTCGTGAAACGAAACCGGGCGGGCGCCGTCAGTGGCGCCGTCGGTCTGGCCGTCTTCTTCGTAAACATAGATCAGGTCGATGTCGGACGAGACGTTGAGTTCGCGCGCACCGAGTTTGCCCATGCCGACGATCCACAGATCGAGCCGTTTTCCGTCGGCGCCAATCGGCGCACCGTGCCGGACATCGGCCTCCGCTTGAGCCGCCGTCAACGCCAATTCCAGCGTGGCTTCGGCCAGTGCTGTCATACAGTGGGTCACCGTGTCGAGCGACGCGGCTTGCTCGACATCCAGCACCGCAAGCCGTTCAACCACCAAGTGCCGCGCCACGCGCAAGGCCCCCGCCAGATCGTACCCGCGTGCCTGCTGCAAGTGCGCTACCAACCGCGTGATGCCGGCGGCATCGGGCGCGCCGGACGGCAGCAACGGCAGTTCGGCTTCGTAGCGCCTGCGGATGCGTTGCACGAAGCGGCTGTAGGCCGCTTCCTGGCCGCCGCCCGTCTGCTTGACCATGTTCGGTCGTTCTCCTGTGGCAGATCCCGACGCCTGCTCCGGGTTGCGAGGTTAGCCCCGAAAGCTTCTACGCTGCGCGTACGCGGGTTTGTCCGACGTCTGAGTGGGCGTCCGAATGGGTCCCTGACCGCTGCGAACGGGCCGGCGCGCTCAGCGCCGACCGAACATCATGCGCCGCGCCAGCAAGCCCTTTAGCGGCGGCATCGCCTGCAAGGCGGCGAGCCCCAGGCTGCGTGTCGTGGCTGCGCCCGGCAGTTGCCAGGTGAAGCTGCGGGCCAGGAAATCGGTGGCGGCGATCATGCTCCAGCGGTCCACTGCGCGGGCCCATTCGACCTTGCGCAGCGCGGCATCCAGGTCGTCTGCCCAGCGCAGTGCAGCCACCAGCGCGTGGGCGTCACGCAGCCCCAGGTTCAGGCCCTGGCCGGCCACCGGATGCAAGGTCTGCGCCGCGTTGCCGATGCGCACGGTGCGGCCCCGCACGCGGGTCGGGCCGCGGCCTTGGCCGCCGACCAGGGTGCGCTCGGCATTCAGACCGAGATTGAATGCCTTCAGCGGGCCGATGCCTATGAGCCGGCCCGCGGCAGGCGGAAACACCGTGTTCAGCACGGCCAGACGCTGCGCGTCGTTCAGCGCGCGCACCGGGTCGTCGGCGCTCGGCACGCACCACACCAGCGCAGCCTGCATGGCACCGTCGGCGCGTTGCTGCAGTGGCAGCAGGGCGGCCGGACCGTGCTGCGTGAAGCGCTCGAAAGCCATGCCCCGGGTCGCGCCTTCCAGCGTCACGCGGCCGACCCAGGCGGTCTGCCCATAGTCGCGCACCAGCGGCTTGCGCGCCTGCTCGGTGAACACGCCGCCTTCGGCCACCACAGCCAGGTCGAAGTGCTCGGCGGCATCGGCACCGACCGTATCGAGTTCGACGCCATCGGCCATCGAACGGATCGCGTTGACGGCCCGGCCGAAGCAACTCTTCAAGCGCTGAGGCGCCTGCGCCACCTGCTGCGCCCAAGCAGCCTGCAGGCACGGCACCAACGCGCCATACGACAAGGTGGCGCCGAGTTGCGGCACCCCGAGTTGATCGGCCCGCAGCAGCAGTTCCGCCTTCAACGCGCCAAAGGCCGGTGACGGCGGCACCTGCGACACATGAACCGCCGTGATCGCCTCGGCGGCATCGGCCGGCCAGGCCTGCAGCCGTTGCAGGAAGTGCAGGCTGCCGAGCGACAGCGCCAGCGTACGACCGTCGGCCGAAAGGTCACGGTCGGCCGGCCGCGTGTCGTACAGCGTGATCTGCGCATGGGGCAGCAGGCTGGCCGCGTGCAGGGCGGTCGCCAGTCCCACCGGGCCGGCGCCGATCACAGCGATGCGCCAGGCGGTGCGGGTCATCGATCGGGTGCCGTTGCTGTCATCACCGTCTTATTATTCGTCGACCCGGGTCGTTCGACCATTCAACCGCAAGGAGAGTCATGCCATGGCGCTGATGGACTTCATCAAGAAACAGTTCATCGACATTCTGGAATGGACCGAATCGGGCGACGGCACGCTGGCCTGGCGCTACCCGATGGCCGACCACGAGATCCAGTACGGCGGCTCGCTCACGGTGCGTGAAACCCAGGCCGCGGTGTTCGTCAACGAAGGCCAGATCGCCGATGTCTTCGGCCCCGGCATGTACAAGTTGACGACGCAGACGCTGCCGGTGCTGACGTATCTGAAAAACTGGGACAAGTTGTTCCAGAGTCCGTTCAAGAGCGACGTCTACTTCTTCAGCACCCGCCAGCAACTCGACCGGCGCTGGGGCACGACCCAGCCGGTAACGATCCGCGAAAAGGACTTCGGCGCGGTGCGGCTGCGCGCCTTCGGCAACTACGCTTACCGCATCGCCGAGGCGAAGCTGTTCCACACCGCGGTATCGGGCACGCGAGAACGCTTTACGCTGGACGACATCGACGGCCAGCTTCGCGGCTTGATGCTGCAGCACATCAGCGACGCCGTGGCGCAAAGCGGCGTGCCGTTCCTGGACCTGGCGGCCAACCAGGTCGAGTTCGCGGTGCAGTTGAAAGACGTGGTGACACCGGAATTCGCCAAGCTCGGGCTGGCGCTGGAATCGGTCACGGTGCAGAACGTCAGCCTGCCCGAAGACCTGCAGAAGGTCCTGGACCAGAAGATCGGCATGGGTATGGTCGGCAACGACATGGGCAAGTTCATGCAGTACCAGACCGCGCAAGCGATTCCGAAGTTCGCCGAAGGCGCGGGCGGCGGTGGCGGTGGTGGCGTTGCAGGCGATGCGATGGGCCTCGGCGCTGGCCTGGCGTTGGGGCAGGTGATGGCGCAGCAACTCGGCAAAGGGTTGCAGGGCGGCAGTGGCACTGCCTTCGAGGGTGCGGCAGCCGCGGCGCCGGTCGGACTCAAGCCCGATGAGGTCATGGCCACGATCGAGAAGCTGGCCGAGCTGAAAGCCAAGGGCATCCTGAGTGATGAGGAATTCAACTCGAAGAAGGCCGAGTTGCTGAAGAAACTCGTCTAGACAAGCTGTGGTTGAAGCCAGCGGCGCGCGCGGCTATAGCGCCGCCTGCCCCAACTGCGGCGCACCGGTCCGCTTCGCGTCGGCCGCGTCGGCCAGTGCGGTGTGCAGTTTCTGCCGCAGCACGCTGGTGCGCGACGGCGAAGCGCTGCGCCGCATCGGGGTCGTCTCTGAACTGTTCGACGACCATTCGCCGCTGCAGCTCGGCGCGGGCGGTACGCGCCAGGGGATCGCGTTCACGCTAATTGGGCGGCTGCAATACGGCTACGCCCAGGGCACCTGGAACGAGTGGCATGCGCTGTTCGACAACGGCCCAGATGGTCAAAGATCGGCCTGGCTCAGTGAAGACAACGGTGCCTATGTGCTGGCCTTCGACGCGCCGCTGCCGGCCGACCTGCAAGGGCTCTCTCCGACGCTCGACACGGTGAAAGCGGGCGGCCGGTTGACGGCAGACGGCCGCGCCTGGGACGTGGCTTCGGTGCAAACCGCCAAGCTGATCTCGGCCGAAGGCGAGCTGCCGTCCCCGCCGCGATTGCAGGGTCAGTTCACGGTGGCCGACCTGCGCAACCCGGCCGGCGAGGTCGCCACGCTCGACGGCAGCGACCCGCAGCGCATCGGCTGGTCGGTGGGGCGTTCGGTGCGATTGGCTGAGCTCGCAATGCAGGGCCTGCGCCAAGCTGCCGAGAAAACGCTGGGCGCGCGCGGCGTCGAATGCCCGAACTGCGGCGCGGCCTTGCAGCTGACGCTCGCGACGACTCAAAGCATCGTCTGCCACCAGTGCGCGTCGGTGGTCGATGTCTCGGGCGGTGTCGGCGCCGACCTCAAGTTCTATCGCCAGCACAACGCAGGCACCGCCGGTGCCGAACCGCAGATCGCGCTCGGCAGTACCGGCCGGCTCGCACTGATGGACAACACCAGCGACCAGCCCGGTGCCGCGCCACTGACGTGGCAGGCAGTGGGCTACCTGGAACGCCGCGACATTCCCGAAGACGCCGAAGACGAAACCAGCTACTGGCGCGAATACTTGCTCTACCACCCCACCGCCGGCTTCGCCTTCCTGGTGGACACCAACGAAGGCTGGAGCTGGGTGCGACCCATCACCGGTGCGCCGCAGACGCGCGGCGACCGCGCCGAGTGGCTGGGGGTGAGCTACCAGCGGCGCTGGCAGTACGGCGCCATCAACACCTGGGTGCAGGGCGAGTTCTACTGGCGCGTAAGCGTCGACGAACGCGCGCGTGTGGCCGACTACGAAGGCACCGGCGCAAACCGCAACGCCCGCCTGTCACGCGAGCAGACGCCGCAGGAAGTGACCTGGTCGGCCGGCCGCACGCTCGACGCGGCCGTGGTGGCCGACGCCTTCAACATCGCACCGTCCGCACGCAAGGCACTGCAGCGCGACGTGGCACCGGTGTCCTTCAGTGGCAGCGGCGCGAAGGTGGCCTGGATCGTGTTCGCGCTGGTGGCGGTTCTGGTGGTGATGCTGTCGCAGTGCAGCGACGACAGTTGCGACGACCTGCGCAGCAACTTCGGATCGGCCAGCAACGAGTATCGGCAGTGCATGGCCGGCCGCGGCTCGGGCGGCGCCTACCGCAGCGGTGGTGGCGCTTATGGCGGATGGTCCAGCGGCGGTGGTCATAAATGAAAATTGGAGGTTCGAGATGATGGGAATCGAATGGCTCAAACCCGGCGTGTTCGTCGGCTCGGCTTTGTTCGCGTTGCTCGGCGTGGGCGTGTTCTGGCTGTGCTTCGTGATCGTCGACAAGCTCACCCCGTATGACCTGTGGGGCGAGATCATCGAGAAGAAGAACCTGGCGCTGGCGATCGTGGTGGGTGCGATGGCGATCGCGATCGGGCTGATCGTGGCGGCTGCGGTGCACGGTTAGGTCGGCTTCGTGGTTGCTGCTGTCGCCGGTCGGCCCCGTGATGGCGCCGCGGCTCTTGCGGAACGCGGCCTTCAGCTATAGCTGACCCATTCCCGCCGATCGGCTGCATCCAGATGCGGCAGATGGTTGAAGCTGAGCAGCGTGTGGCGCTTCGGCGTGAAGACGAACTCGGTGACGGCGCTGTTGCGAATGCGCAGGTTCAGCTCCACCACCGTGGCCGCGTCGCAGCCCAGCACCCGACCCACGGCCGTGGCGATCGGTCCACCGCTGCTGACCAGCAGCACGTCGCCGCTACAGTGGCTGCGCACATGGTCCAGCGCGCTGCTCACGCCCAGGCTGAAGTCGGCCCAGCTCGGCATGCCGGTCGGTGCGATCTCGCCGGCCATCCAGCGCGTCATCGCGATGCGCAGCAAGCGGAAATGGGCGCGGTAGGCGTCCGGCGCGGCGGCTGCGGGTGAGGCATCGGGCTGGACGCAGCGGATCAGCGCTTCGCCGTCGTACTCGTTCAGGCCGGGCCACGGCAGTGCTTCGGGCAGCCCATCGATCTGTGATCCGTAGCCGTCGGCGATGGCGGCCAGCGACTGCTGATGGCGCCGCAGCGTGCCGCGCAAGACGGCTTCGAAGCGCAGGCCGCGCGCGGCAAACCAAAGGCCCAGCGCGTGGCACTGTCGGGTGCCGAGTTCGCTGAGGCGGTCGTAGTCGGCCTGACCGAAGGAGGCCTGGCCGTGGCGCACGAGGTAGAGCGTTCCCATGGCGCCGATTGTGGTGCGCTACGCTCGCCGCCATGCTTGCGCCGCCCGTTGCCGAGATCACCTCTGTGCCGCCGGAGGCCAGGCGCATCGCACCGGCCGAAGTCGCACTCCTCGCCTCGGTCTTCGTGGTCGCAGCCTGCGGCCTGGTCTACGAACTGGCCGCCGGCGCCATGGCCAGCTTCCTGCTCGGCGATTCGGTGCTTCAATTTTCAACGGTGATCGGCACCTACCTGTTCGCGATGGGCCTGGGCTCGTGGGCCAGCCGCCACGTGCAGCGCCAACTGGTGGCGAACTTCCTGCGCATCGAATTGCTGGTGGGTTTGTTCGGCGGGCTGATGCCGGCGCTGCTGTTCGCGGCCCACAGCAGCTTGCCGACCCAAGACGGCGGCGCCTTTCATGCGCTCTTGTATGCGCTGGTGGGCCTGATCGGTGTGCTGGTGGGGCTGGAGATTCCGCTGGTGATGCGCATCCTCAAGCACCATTTCAGCGAACGCTATGCGCTGTCGCAACTGGTCTCGCAGGTGTTGACCTTCGACTACCTGGGCGCGCTGGTGGTGGCAGTGGCGTTCCCGCTGCTGTTCGTGCCGCACCTGGGGCTCGTGCGCACGGGCTTGTTCTTCGGCTTGCTGAACGCGGCCGTGGCCGCTTGGGCGCTGTGGATCTTCCGCTCCGAACTGCGGCGCTGGCGCGCGCACGCGCTGGCCTGCGTTGCGGTGGTGGTAGTTCTGTTGGCCGCGTTGTGGGGCGCCGACCGGCTCACCACCTGGGCCGAAGATCGCTTCTACGGTGACGACGTGGTGCTGCGCGAAACCAGTGCCTACCAGCGCGTGGTGGTGACGGCCGGCCACACCGGCATCCGTCTGTTTCTCAACGGCAACCTGCAGTTCCATTCGCGCGACGAGTACCGCTACCACGAGACCCTGGTGCACCCGGTGATGGCGGCACAAGGCGCGGCGCGCCGGGTGCTGGTGCTGGGGGGCGGCGACGGCATGGCGGTGCGTGAACTGCTGCGCTGGCCACAACTCCAACATGTGACGCTGGTGGAGTTGGATCCGCACATGACGCAGCTCTTCTCCACCGACGACAGACTGCGCGCGCTGAATCACGACTCGCTGCGCGACCCGCGCGTGACCATCGTCAACGCCGACGCCTTCACCTGGCTGGAAACCGACGCGGCCGTGGCCGACCCGTACGACGTGATCGTGATCGACTTTCCCGACCCCACGAACTTCTCGCTCGGCAAGCTCTACACCACCAGCTTCTACCAGCGCGCAGCGCAGGCGCTGAACGCGGGCGGCCTGATGGTGGTGCAGACCACTTCGCCCCTGATTGCGCGCAAGAGTTTCTGGACCGTGGTCTCGACCCTGGAAGCGGTGGGACTCACGACCACGCCGCTGCACGTGCATGTGCCCAGTTTCGGTGAATGGGGTTTCGTGATCGCCGGTCACCGGCCGTTTCGAATGCCGACGGCGCTACCGCCGGGACTGCGCTTCCTGACACTCGCGGGGCTGCCGGCGTTGTTGCAGTTCCCGCCCGACATGGCGCGCGTGCCGGCCGAGCCCAACCGGTTGTCGAACCAGGTGCTCGTGACCACCTTCGAGCAAGAGTGGGGGCGGGTAGCGAAATGAAGACTTCGTCAGTGCAGCGCGGCGGACGCCGCAGTTGCTTGCTTCGCCTTGGCGCCGTTGCGACGGCCGGGCTGTTCGTGCCCATGTCACCGTCTCGCGCTGGCGCATTGACGCTGGCGGCGCCCAATGCCGTGGTGATCTCGCCGGGGCTGGTCACTTCGGGCCAGCCTCCGGCGCAAGTGCTCGCGACGCTCGCAGCGCAGGGTTTCGAGGCCGTGATCTACCTGGCGCCTTTCAGCGTCGACGGCGCGGTGCCGGCGGAGCCCGGCATCTTGCAGCGGCAGGGCATCCCCTTCGTGCACATCCCGATTCCGTTCGATGCGCCGCAGCCGGCCCATGTGCAGGCCGTGAACGCAGCCCTGGAGCGCTTCGCGGGCCGCATGGTGCTGGTCCACTGCCAGATCAATTTGCGGGCGTCTTCGATAGTGTTTTTGTACCGCGTGTTGATTCGCAAGGAGCCACCGGCCGAAGCTTACGAAGCCGTGGCGCGGGTCTGGTCGCCCAGCGGGCCGTGGCGGCAGCTCATCGTCGATCAGTTGCAGCAGCACGGCATTGAGTTTCTGCCCTATTGAGCCGTGCTGCCGCTGAACCGACGTCGACTGCTGGGCGCCGGAGCCGGAGCCTTTGCACTGGCCGGTTGCCGTGACCCCACTGCCGCGCCGCTCGACGCGCGCTGGGTCGGCGCATCGCACGAGCGTGGCCACCGGCTGCGGCAGGCGCAAACGCTGCCGGCAGCAGCGGTGCAGCGCCGTGCGGCCGTGCTGGTCGTCGGCACCGGCGTCGCCGGGCTGGCGGCGGCCCGTGCCTTTGCGCAGCAGGGCATCGACGACGTGCAGTTGCTGGAATTGGAAGACAGCGTCGGCGGCAACAGCCGCAGCCATGCCATCGGCGCCATCGGCTGCCCGCTGGGTGCGCACTACCTGCCGGTGCCGCCCGATGGCAGCCCGGCGCGGGAGGTGCAGCAATGGCTGCACGAAATCGGCCTCTTGCGAACCACGCTCGGCCGCACCGTGGCTGACGAACGCCACCTGTGCTTCTCGCCGCAAGAACGGCTGTTCTTCGACGGCACCTGGGTCGAAGGCCTGCTGCCGCCGGCCGCCCCGGGTTCGGCAACGCTGCAGCAGTACCGCCGCTTCGCCGAAGAAGTCATGGCGGCCCAGCGCGTCGGTTTTGCGTTACCGAGCTTGCGCGCGCCCTGGACGCCGGCTCATGCGGCGCTGGACGCCGAGACCTTCGCTGATTGGCTCGCGCGCAAAGGCCTGAACGATCCGCAGCTGCGGTGGTACCTGGACTACTGCTGCCGCGACGACTTCGGCGCGCCGGCCCGGGCCGTGTCGGCCTGGGCCGGCTTGCACTACTTCGCCAGCCGGCATGGCTTCCATGCCCCGGGTGACGACAGCGGCGAACGCGAGCCGGTCTGGACCTGGCCCGAAGGCAACGCCTGGCTGGCGCGGCGGCTGGCCGCGCCGTTTGCCGATCGCACCCTCACTGGCCGCACGGTGTTGCGGGTGGCGGAAAAGCGCCACGGCGTGATGGTCTCGGTCTGGGACGAAGCGGCGTCGCAGGTCGAGCAATGGACTGCCGGCACCGTGGTGCTGGCGCTGCCACTGTTCGTTGCGGCGCGACTGATCGAATCGCCGTCGAACGCATTGAAGGCGGCCTCGGCCAGCCTCAGCTATGCCCCCTGGCTGGTTGCCAACGTGCCGCTCGCAAGCCCGCTGCTGCACCGCACCGGCGCGCCACCTTCGTGGGACAACGTGCCGTACGACCCGCGCCCTGGCGCCACCACGCTCGGCTATGTGGACGCCATGCACCAGAGCCTGCGGACCGCGCCGGGCGCCACGGTGCTGAGCTTCTATCGCACGCTGCCGCCGGCTGCGCGCGCCGGCTTGCTGCACGACAGCGCCGCGCAGTGGGCCCAGCTTGTGCTGGCCGATGCCGCTCTGATGCATCCCGACCTGCCGGCTCGCGCCCGCCGAGTCGACTTGATGCGCTGGGGCCATGCGATGGCGATCCCGGCGCCGGGTGTGCGCGGCAGCCCGGCCATCGCGGCACTGCGCGCGCAGCGTGGCCGCGTGCGCCACGCCCACAGCGACCTGTGCGGCACTTCGGTGTTCGAAGAAGCCTTTACCGTGGGGACGCTGGTGGCCGTGCGCTAGGCTCGTGGTCTGTTCCCACTCGAATTCGGACGCCCCCATGCAATACCGCCGCCTCGGCCGCTCCGGCCTGCAAGTCAGTGCCCTCTCGCTCGGCTCCTGGGTCACCTATCACAACCAGGTCGACGCAAGCGCCGCCGCAGAGATGCTGGCGGCGGCCTACGACGGCGGCGTCAACTTCTTCGACAACGCCGAGATCTATGCCGGCGGCCGCAGCGAAACCATCATGGGCCAGGCGCTCAAGCAGCTCGGCTGGCCGCGGCTGAACTATGTGGTGTCGACCAAGTTCTATTGGGGCATCGGCAACGACGGCGATAACAAAAACAAGACGGTCAACCGCAAGAACACCCTGAATCGCAAGTACCTGATGCAGGCCATCGATGGTTCGCTGAAGCGCTTCGGCCTGGACTTCGTCGACCTGGTCTACTGCCACCGCCCCGACCCGCACACCCCGATCGAGGAAACCGTGCAGGCCATGAGCGACATGGTCAGCCACGGCAAGGCGCTGTACTGGGGCACCAGCGAATGGAGTGCCGCCGAGATTCGCGCCGCCTGGGACATCGCCGAGCGCCACCACCTGCACAAGCCGGTGGTGGAGCAGCCGCAATACAACTTGTTTCACCGCAAGCGGGTCGAAGAAGACTATGCGCGGCTCTACGAAGACATCGGGCTCGGACTGACGACGTGGAGCCCGCTGGCTTCGGGCTTGTTGACGGGCAAGTACAAGGGTGGCGTGCCCGAGGGCAGTCGTGGTTCGCTGGAGAGCATGAAGGCCTTCCGAGAAGGACTCACCGACGCCGACAAGAACAAGGCAGTCGGCAAGCTGGAGCCGATCGCCAAGGAAATCGGCGCGAGTCTGGCGCAACTGGCGATCGCCTGGGCGTTGAAGAATCCGCATGTCAGCAGCGTCATCACCGGAGCTTCGAAAGTGCAACAGGTGACGGACAACCTGGGCGCGTTGCAGGTGGCTGAAAAATTGACGCCCGAGCGTATGGCGCGCATCGACGAAATCACTGCGGGCCTGGCGGAGTAGGGGCGCAGCCAGCGTCGCGCAGTGGTTAAGCTCGGCTACCAAGGGCACGCGCGTGCAGACAGTTTCAGCCGCAGGCCTCGCGTTGGCGCTGCTCGGTGTGCCGACCTTGCTGTTGCTCGCGCGGCGCGGCGGTCTGGACTCCTTGTCGGTTCCAGTTCGTGCGTCGCAGTGGGGGCTGATGACCGTCCTCGTCGCCTGCTTCCTGCCACCGGGTGACGCGGGACTGCGGACCTTCGGGCTGCGGATGCCGACCGGCAGCACGCTCGTCTGGGCTGTCATGGCATGCGCGTTGTCGTTGGTGGCGTCGCCGGTGGCGATGTGGTTTCAGAAGAGGGCCAGCGGGGCTGCAGCCGGCCCACCGGCATTGTTTGACAAGATTGCCGGGCTCTCGCTGGGTCGCAGGATCTTCATCGTCGCGACGGCATCGGTGGTTGAAGAAGTTCTGTACCGTGGCTATGCCATCGGTGCCGGGCGCGCGGTCCTTGGCGGTGTCGTTCCGGCGGCCGTGCTGTCGCTTGCGGTGTTCGTCATGGCGCACTTCCGCGGGGGAGCGGGCCATCTGTCGTCGGTGTTCTGGGCCGGTGGCGTCCTGACGCTGCTGTTCATCATCACCAACGACCTCGTCGCTTGCATCCTGGCCCACGCCGTCCTCGATGCGATCGGCCTTATCGTCGCACCGGTGTTGCTGCAGCGGGCCGGGCAGCGCAAGCGGGCCGAAGGAGCCTGATGCCGGGTCGGGCGGTTACCTAAGTCACGCGGGCGCGGCGCCTGGGCTGACTATTCTTCTTCATTGAGTGGAGTGGCCGTGACGCGCGTTGAAATTCCTGTGCTTGTACCTGGTGCCGCTGCCGCTGAGGCGCGCGTAGCGCGTCGGCCCTGGTGGCTTGCGGGCCTGCTGGCCAGCGCACTGGTCATCAGCGGCTGCTCGATATTCGGCGGCAAGAAGGCCACCACGGTTGAAGGCAATGTGATTGCCGCCAAGGACTTGAATCCGAGCGTCAGCCAGCGCCCGTCGCCGCTCACTTTGCGCATCTATGAGCTGAAGTCCGATACCGCTTTCAACCGCGCCGACTTCATGTCGCTGTACCAGTCCGACCAAGCGAGCCTCGGTGCCGACGTGCTGGTGCGGGAAGAGTTCGTGGTGCAACCCGGCGAAACGCGCCCCTACAAAAAGACGTTGAACCCCGACACGCGCTTCATCGCCGTATTCGGTGCCTATCGCGATCTGGAGCGTGCGCGTTGGCGCACGGTGGTGCCCGTGCAGCCCGGCAAGGCGCAAACGCTCACGGTGCGCGCCGATGCGCTCGGTGTTTCGGCCCAGGTCCAACAGCGATGATGGAGCCCCCAAGCTTGTCGCTGCGCGCCTTCGCTGCCCCGGGGGGGGGGCTGGGCCGCCTTGGGAGCGGCCCGGCGCCGACCCGCGCCCTGCATCTCGGCGGTGCTGGCGAGTCCGCGTCAACACTGAAATGAGCAACCGCCACCGCGTCATCTGGTCGCAGGGCATGTTCCTGCAGCCGCACCATTTCCAGCAGGAAACGCGCTTCCTCGAATCGCTGCTCGACGCCCGGGTGCGCGCCAGCGGCCCGTATGCCTGGGGCTTCGACGAACTGGTGATCGACGACGCGCAACTGGCGCTCGGCCGGCTCGCCATCACCCGCGCCAGCGGCGTGTTGCCCGACGGCACGCCTTTCAACATGCCGGAGGCCGACGCGCTGCCGGCGCCGATGGCGGTGCCTCCCGACCTGCACAACGAGCTGATCCACCTGGCGGCGCCGCAAGCCCGGATCGGCGTCACCGAGGTCGATTTCGGGGACGGTAAAGGTAGCCACGATGCCGCCGAAGGCGCCAGCCGCTACCGCGTGATCGACGCCGAACTGCGCGACCTGACCAACGCTGCCGACGATCCCGAGCCGGTGCAAACCGGCGCCGTCAACTTCCGCCTGCTGCGCGCGCGCGACCTGACCGACGCCTACGCCACGCTCGGCACGGTGCGCGTGGTGGAGCGGCGCGACGACAACCAAGTGGTGCTCGACCGCGGCTACATCGCGCCGCAGACCCGCATCGACGCCACCGCGCAACTCTCAGCCAGCGCGGCGCTGTTGCACGGCCTGGTGCAACAGCGGGCACGGGCGCTGGCGGGTCAACTCGGCCAACTGGGCCAGGGTGTTTCCGAGATCGCCGACTTCATGATGCTGGTGACGCTCAACCGTGCCGAGCCGCTGCTGCGCCAGTACGCGGCTGCGCCGAGCGCCCACCCCTGGCCGCTGTACATGACCTGCCTGCAACTGGCGGGCGAGATGGCCAGCTTCAATGCTGGGCAGCGCCACCCGCCCGAGTACCCGGTGTACCGCCACGACGACCTGCAGCGCGTGTTTCCGCCGGTGCTGCAAGACCTGCGCGAGATGCTCTCGACCGTGATCGAACGCCATGCCGTGCAGATCGAACTGGTCGACCGCAACCACGGCGTTCGCACTGCGGTGGTGGCCGACGCCGAACTGATGCGCAAGGCCGGGTTCGTGCTGGCCGTCAGATCACAACTGCCAATTGAGCAGCTCCGCCAGCGCTTCCCGGCGCAGAGCAAACTCGGGCCGGTGGACCGCATCAAGGACCTCGTCAACCTGCAACTCCCGGGCGTGGGCTTGCGGAGTTTGCCGGTGGCGCCGCGCCAATTGCCTTTTCATTCCGGCAGCCATTACTTCGAATTGGAGCGTCAGGGCGAGTTGTGGAAGCAGATCGAACGCAGCGGCAATTTGGTGCTGCACGTGGGCGGTGAATTCCCTGGACTCGAACTCGAACTGTGGGCGATCCGGCAGGCCTGAGCGGGCCCGGCTGACTTCGCACCGACCCTCTCCAGACCGCGCGCGTCATGGCCACCGATCCGCCCCCGTTCAACGATCCGTTCGGCAACTTCGACGGGCAGCGTACTTTCGTCAAGCCCACGCCCGGCGGCTTCGGCTCAGCGCGGCAGTCGACGCTGGTGCCGTCCTCGGCCGCGGCGTCCGATGCAGGCCCTTCCGTCGTTCCGGCTCATGGCCTGAACCCGCTGCTGACGGCGGCCAACCCCTTGCTGCTGCTGGTGCCAAAGCTTCGCCACACCCGCAGCGTGACCGAACCGGCGGCGCTGCGGGCCACGCTGGTGCAGGCGGTGCGCGACTTCGAAGCCGACGCCCGGCGCCGCGACATCGCACCCGAACGCGCCATGGCCGCGCGTTACGTGCTGTGCACCATGCTCGACGAAGCCGCGTCGGACACGCCCTGGGGCGGCGGCGTCTGGTCGCGCCACAGCTTGCTGGCCGAATTCCACAACGAGAGTTTCGGTGGCGAGAAAGTGTTTCAGTTGATGGCGCGTCTGGCCGAGAAGCCGGCTGCCAATCTCGACCTGCTGGAGCTGATCTACGCCGCCGTGGCGCTCGGCTTCGAAGGCCGCTACCGCGTCATCGACGGTGGCCGCGCGCAACTCGAAGCGGTGCGCAGCAAGCTCGCAGAATTGATCACCCGCGAACGGGGTGCCTACCCCGCCGCGTTGGCCGAGCACTGGCACGGCAGCCCGGCCATCAGTCGCAAGGCACTCGGCTGGCTGCCACTGGCGCTGGCCACCGTGCTGGTGCTGCTGTTGCTGGGGGGACTCTATGCGCTGCTGTCGTTCAGCCTGGCCGGTCGCGCCGACCCGGTCTATGCGCAGGTCCAGGGCCTGCGCCTGCCGCCGCCGGTGGTGCCGGTGGCGCAGCCAGCGCCCGAGCCGCGGCTGGCGCAGTTCCTGCGCGCCGACATCAAGGCCGAACTGGTGGTGGTGCGTGACGAGATCGACCGCAGCGTGGTCACGCTGCGTGGCGACGGCTTGTTCGCTTCGGGCAGCGCCACGATCGAGCCCAACCGACAGGCGCTGATGCGCCGAATCGCCGACGCGCTCTTGAAGGTCCGCGGGCCGGTGCTCGTTACCGGCCATACCGACAACACCGCCATCAAGACCGCGCGCTTTCCGTCGAACTGGCATCTGTCGGACGAACGTGCGCGTGCGGTGCGCGAGCTGATGATCGAATCCGGCCTGCCACCCGAACGCATCAAGGCCGAAGGTCGCGCGGATGGTGAGCCGGTGGTGCCCAACGACAGCGCCGCCAACCGGGCGTTGAACCGGCGCGTCGACATCACGCTCTTCACGACCCGGCCCGAGGCCGCCCCGCGAGTCGCCAATACGCCCGCGCCCGAGCCAGCGCCAAAGCCGCGGCCGGCGACCGGGCGTTGAGATGAAGCCCCCACGCTCACTTTGTTCGCTGCCCCTCGAGGGGGCGCTCAGTGCCTTCGGGGCGGCCGGGCGGCACTGACATGTATTTCATCCGCAAGTTCTTCCGCTTCTTCCGCCTGATCTTCAACCGCTGGATCTTGCTGGCGTTGCTGGTGGCGGCTTTTCTGGCGCTGGTGTGGATCATCGGTCCGCTGGTGACGGTGGGCGACTGGCGCCCGTTCGACACCACCAAAGCACGCTGGATCACGAGCGGGGTGTTCGTGGTGCTGGTGCTCGGCATCGCCAGCTGGCGCGTGTGGCGTGCCAAACGCGGCAACCGCAAGGTGGTCGACCAGTTGATGACGGCACCGGCGGCCGGGCCGTCGGCACCGGTCGAAAGCGCCGACATGGCTGCCGTGCGAGAACGCTTCGAGACCGCGCTGAAAACTTTGCGCAATGCCCGCTTCGGCAGCGCGGCCGAAGGCGGGTTGGCGGCCACGCGACCTTCGCGCTGGGCGCGGATTCAGCAAAGCCTGACCGGCCGCTTCCTCTACGAACTACCCTGGTACACCATCATCGGCGCGCCGGGCTCGGGCAAGACCACCGCGCTGCGCAATGCGGGCTTGCGGTTCCCGTTGGCCGAGCACCGTGGCGGTGCCAGCGCCGACGCGGTGCGCGGGGTCGGCGGCACCCGCAATTGCGATTGGTGGTTCACCGATCAGGCCGTCTTGATCGACACCGCGGGCCGCTTCGTCACGCAAGACAGCGACCGCGCCAACGACCAGGCCACGTGGGCCGGTTTCCTGCAGTTGCTGAAGAAGTCGCGCCCGCGCCAGCCGCTCAACGGCGTGCTGGTGACGGTGTCGGTTGCCGACCTGATCGCCAAGAGTCCGGCCGAACGCGCCCGCCATGCCGAAGCCGTGCGCGCCCGCATGCAAGAGCTGCATGAGCAGCTGGCGGTGCGCTTGCCGATCTATCTGTTGGTGACCAAGTGCGACCTGCTGGCGGGTTTTTCCGAAACCTTTGCTGCGCTCGACAAGGACCGCCGCGCCACGCCCTGGGGCTACACCGTGGCGCTGGACGGCCCGAACGCGCAGGACGCCCGGACCGCACTGGTTCCCGAATTCGACGCGCTGCTGCAGCGCCTGGACCAGGGCCTGGTCGACCGCCTGCAGAGCGAACCCGACCCCCAGCGCCGGGCGCTGATCTACGCTTTCCCGAACCAGTTCGCCAACCTGCGCGAACTGCTGCAGGAATTCGTGCAGCAAGTGTTTTCGCCTTCGCCCTTCGAGGCCCGGCCGATGCTGCGCGGTGTGTACTTCGTCAGCGGCACGCAGGAAGGCTCGCCGATCGACCGCGTGCTGGGCGCCGTTTCACGCCATTTCCGGCTGGAGCAGCAAATGCTGCCGCCGCAGCACGAAAGCGGGCGCAGCTACTTCCTGCAGCGGCTCTTGAAGGAAGTGGTGTTCGCCGAGCAGGGCATTGCCGGCACCCACCGCGGCTTCGAGCGTCGGCGCGGCGCTTTGGCACTGGCGGGCTATGCGCTGCTCGCCATGCTGGCGCTCGGCTTGTCGGCGCTGTGGCTCATCAGCTACGGCAACAACAAGGCTTATATCGAAACCGTGGGTCGGCGGGTCGAGGCTGTGCGCAAAGACGTGCAGGAAACGCCGAATCGCGCCACCTCGGAACTGCGCCCGATCCTGTCGGCGCTGGACGCCACCCGCGGTCTGGCAGTGGCTGGCGAAGCGCACGCGGAAGCCAATACGCTGCCGGCGGCGGCGTCCGGCGTGCAGGCCGGCGCCGATGACGAGCCTTCGGTGCCGTGGTCGCTCGGCTTCGGCCTGTACCAGGGACGCAAGCTCGACAGCGCGGCGCGCGTGGCGTATCAACACATGCTGGTCGACGCGGTGCTGCCGCGCCTGGCGATGCGGGTCGAAGAGCAGTTGCGCGCCGGTGAGCAGACCGAGTCGCTGTACGAGGCGCTGAAGGTCTATCTGATGATGAGCGACCCGGCGCACTTCGAACCCGATGCGCTGAAGGCGCACTTCGAAAACGACTGGGACCAGCGCCTCGGCCGCGAGCTGAGCACGGCCGAGCGCGAAGCGATGTCGCGCCACCTGGACGCGCTGCTGGCGCTGGGGGCCACGGTGTCACCACTGCCCATCGACCAAAAGCTGATCCAGGCCACGCGGGACCGCCTGGCGCAGGTGGCGCTGCCGCAGCGGGTCTACGACCGCATTCGCCAACGAGGCCTGGGCGATGCGTTTCCGGCTTTCAGCGCCATCCGCTCCGGCGGCGGCAACGTGCCGCTGGTGTTCGCGCGTGCCAGCGGTTTGCCGCTGACCCAGGGCCCGCCGGGGCTCTACAGCTATGCCGGTTACTGGAAAGGATTCCAGAGCGTGGTCGGCGAGGTCACGCGCCAGCTCGCCGACGAGCAGCCCTGGGTGCTGGGGATCGAGTCCGGGCGCGCACCAGCGTCGGGACAAGGCGAGGGCGCACAGGCGCTGCTGTCCTCCACGCGCATGGTCGACGACGTGCGGCGGCTCTACCTGATCGACTACCGCGACACCTGGAAGGCCTACATCGCCGACATCAAGCTGCTGCCGGTGACGAACATCAGCCAGGCCGTGGAGCGCGCCCGTTTCCTGGCCGCACCCGATTCGCCGTTGGTGCCGTTGCTGCGCGCGATCTCGCGTCAGACCACGCTCCTGGCCGGCCAGGGCATGGTGGGCAATGCCGAGCAGAGCGCGCGCAAGACACTCGAATCGGTGCAGAAGCGGGTCTTCGGTGCCTTGGGCGCGAAGGACGTCACTACCGGTGCACCCACCGACCGCATCGAGAGCATCGTCGACACCGAATTCGAAAGTCTGCGCCGCCAGGTCACCGCACCCGAAGGCGGCAAGGCGCCGATCGAGGTCGTGATCGCGCGTCTGGGCGAATTGCAGGTGCTGTTGACGGCGGTGGACTCGGCCTTGAAGGGCGGTGGCGCGCCGCCACCTTCGCCGCTGCCGAACCAGCTCAAGGCCGACGCCGCCAATTCGCCCGAACCGGTACGCTCGATCCTGGAAAGCCTGGGCGGCACCAGTGCACGGGTGGCGCTGATGCAACTGCGTGAAAGCTTGTCGCGTGAAGTGCGGGCCCAGATCGGCGATTTCTGCAAACAGGCCATCAGCGGCCGCTATCCCTTCGTGCTCGGCTCCAAGAGCGAGGTCACGCAGGCCGACTTCGCAACGCTGTTTGGCCCCAGCGGCAAGTTCGAGCAGATGCAACAACGCCTGGCGCCCTACATCGACACCAGCACCAAGACCTGGAGCTTCCGCGCCGTGGACGGTGTGCCGCTGGGCAACGACGTGGGAACGCTGCCGCAGTTCCAGCGCGCCGCGGTGATCCGCGAGACCTTCTTCAGTGGTGCAGGTGGCGCCGGTGGCGGACCTTCGACCCGGCTCGAGATGAAGCCGGTGGAAATGGACACCTCGCTGCGCGAATTCACGCTCGACGTCGACGGCCAACTGGTGCGCTATGCCCACGGCCCGCAGATTCCGACTGCGATCACCTGGCCGGGCCCGCGCGGCACCAACGTGGTCCGGGTGATGGTGCAGCCGGCCGGCGGCACCGGCATGGTCGAAGACGGGCCGTGGGCGCTCTATAAGCTGTTCGACCGCGTCACCTTCCTGCCCGGCAAGGAACGCGAGAAAGACCGCGTGGTGTTCGACATCGATGGCCGCAAGGCGGTCTTCGACATCACCACCGGCAGCGTGCGCAACCCGTTCCGGCTGCCGGAACTGCGCAGCTTCTCGTGCCCGAACGGCCTCTGACCGTTGCACGAACCATGCCGCACGAAGCGCCTGGCTGGTATGGCAAGCTGTCGAGCCACGGCGACTTCGCTGCGCGCCGCCTGCCGGAGCCCTGGGTCCGTGCGATGGACGACTGGCTGTGCGCGGCGGTCAGCGCAAGCCGCGAACGGCTCGGCGCGCAGTGGCAGACGCTGTACCTGAACGCGCCGGTCTGGCGCTTCGCGTTCGCGCCCGGGGTGCTCGATGCACAGTGGTGGTTCGGTGTGTTGATGCCGAGTTGCGACAACGTCGGCCGCTATTTTCCGCTGGTGGTGGCACAGGCGCGGACGCAGCCACCGACCGACCGGGTCGGCCTCGACCATCTGGATGCGTGGTGGGGTCAGGTGGCGTGGGCTGCGCTGTCGACCTTGGCAGAAGGCAGCAGTGTGGAAGCCTTCGAAGCCGAATTGCAAGCTGCCCCGCCCTGGCCCGGGCCGGCTTCGCGCCGGCCGCCGGTGGCGCCTGAAACTGCCAGCGGCTGGCTGCGCCAGCCCACCCCGGTTGACGCAACCCTGTCGGAACTCGTGTTCGCACAGGCCGCTCACGGACTGCAGGCGCAGCTTGCGGGCATGAGCTATTGGTGGCCGCTCGGCACCAGCGGCGAAGGCGGCTCGTACACCGCGACGGCCGGCCTGCCGCCGCCGGAAGCCTTCACGCAGATGCTCGAAGGCGGGTTCTGATCGAGCCCGGCCGACGGGCGGACCCATTCCCTCCAGCACCTGGCGCCAACGGGGCGCGAGGGCGAAAAACTTCCGCTCAGTGAACGGGTGGCCGAGCCTGGCCTGCAGCTTGTTCCAAACGGCCTTTGCAGGCCACGCAATGCTCGGTTTGTGGTTCGACCTTCAGGCGCTCGTAGGGAATGGCGCAGCCGCATTCGATGCATTGCCCGTAGCTGCCGTCGGCCAGTGCAGCCAGGGCACGGTCGACCCGCACCTTGTCGGCGGCGTCCATGTCGGTCAGCCCCTGCTGCACCTCGCGCGCCACGTTTCGCTGAACCATGCCGCCCTCGTCGGCTGAGGGCGCGGACAGGTTGTCCCGGTTCTGCAGCATCTCTTGCTGCAGTTCGTCACGGCGTTTCAGCAGCAACGACTTGAGCTCGTCGAGTTGGGCAGTCGTCAGCTTCTGGCTCATGGCAGGACCTGGGTCGGGTTGGAGACCACCGCAGCATAGCAACGCGTCGCTGCGCGTGCCATGGACCAGACCCGCCCCGCGTACTGAAGCCGGTTGGGACTCAAAGAGAGCCTCATGGCGAGCTGCCCTCGCGCAGCCGCGGGCGCGTGTCATCGGCACCGGTGCGGGTGACCTCGGTCGGATCGCCGGCCCAGACCGCGATCGCGCTGTAGTTGTCCTGGCGGGGCGCAGCGGCCGCCACAATCTTCAGTGCCATCTCCTGCAACCACTGTTGCGGGCTCAATGCCCGCGCCAGCGCTTCTGCCAGCGCGCTGGCTTCGAAGTGGTCCCACCAGCCGTCGCTGCACAGCAAGAAGGCGTCGCCTTCGATCAGCTCGACCGGGCGCACCACGGTGTGCGGCTCGATCTCGCCTTCGATCCCCAGCGCCGCCATCAACTGATGCTTTTGCGGGTGCGTCTTCATCTGCCCGGCCGTGATGACGCCGGCCTGCAGCAGGCGCTGCACCACGCTGTCGTCGCTGGTGACGACATCGACCCGGCCCTGGCGAATGCGGTACAGCCGCGAGTCGCCCACGTGGGTCCACAACGCGTGCTCGGCGTCGGGGTCGATCCACAACACCACCACCGTGCAGTGCATACGTTCGCCCGGGTCGTCCGAAGGCTGGTGGTGTTGCAACTCGGCGTGCGCCAGCCGCACCGTCTGCGTCAGATTGGCGGGTGAGAAGGCCATGGCATCGTCACGCAGCATGCTTTCGATGCGTTCGGCTGCGCGGTCGGCGGCTTCGGCCCCGCGCCGGTGGCCGCCGGCGCCGTCGCACAGCACGGCATAGCAGCCGTTGCGCGAGCTGCCGTGGCGCGACTCGTCTTCGTTGTGGCTGCGCGCGCCGATTTCGCTGCAGCTCGCGACCTGTAGCCGGATCATCGGTCTTCCGGTTCAGCCGGCTCGGCGGGTTCTGTGGACTGCGCTTTCGGACCCCGTGGCTGGCGACGCAGTTGCTCGATCTGCTGTTCATAGGCCACTAGAAAGGCCTTGCCGAACAGCGTGTGGAAGTCTTCCTGCGCCTCGTCGCGGATCGCGCCGTGGTGCTGCACATACAGGTCCCACAGTTTGGCTTTGCGGTGGCTGGGCAAGACGTTGTCGAGCATCGAGCGGCTGACGAGTTTGGCTTCGAGTTCGGCCGGGGCGAAGCGGTCGAGCATGCCGTCGATGGCGGCACGCATACCGGCCACGGTGCCGATCGAATGGCCAACCAGGTCGTGCATCGCATCGTCCATGGCCGCCGGGCCGCCCAGAAAGCCGCGCACGCTCGGTTGCAGCAACAGTTCCAGCGCCGAAGTGGCTTCGGGCGAGAACTTCAACGGGTTGTTGTTGCGCGCCTGGATCACCGTCACCGCCGCGCGCAACTCGTGCTTGGTGCTGGCGCGCACCGCGATCAAGCGCAACGCGCCTTCGACCGCACTGCGCAGCAGGCGCCCGGCTTCGCGCAGTCCTTCCTCGCTGCCGTTCGGGTGCGGCGGCACCGCAATGCCGGCCCCGCTGCAGAACGCCGACCAGGCCCGGTCGGTCTGCAGCCCGTCTTCGGCACGGGTCATGGTGTCCGAAACGGGCCGTGCGGCCGGCGCCGCAAGCGGGGGCGCAGATGACGGCGTCGGCACGAACCGCGTTTGGGGGATTTCAGGCGCCGCAGGCGTCTGGGCCGCCTGCGGCGCTGGCGCTGCAGCCGGCTTGTGCGTCCGAGGTGCATGGAAAGCGCCTTGCAACGCCGGTACATGATCCGATCCGGGTGCCGCGTTGGCCGGGGCGGCCGCGTCGCCGAACAGAGCCTGCAACGGATCGGTCGAGACGCCACCCGGCGCGCCGCTGGCGCCCCCGGCCGTTGGTGGCGCGCCAGGTACGGGCGCCAGGAAG
>JALYUN010000044.1 GCA_030853725.1 Pseudomonadota bacterium
CGTCACGCCGATCACGCAGGTCACCGAATGGCACGCGGTCGACCGCAGGCGATTCGAACAAGAGATCGTGCTGCGCCACCTGCCGGGCGTGTTGCGCGGCGTGGTCGCCCACTGGCCCGCGGTCCAGCTGGCCACCACCGGGGAGCCGGCTGCTGCCGACGCCACGCTGGCGCGGTGGCTCTCGGCGATGGACAACGGTCACCCGGTCGACGCGTTGCTGCTGCACCCGCGCTACCGGGGTCGCATCCACTACGGTGACGGGTTCGCACAAGGGCAGCCCGGCTTCAATTTTTTGCGCAACCAGGTGCCGATCTCGCAGGTGATCGAGCAACTGCTGCGCTATGCGCAGTTCACCGATCCGCCGGCAGTGGCGGTACAGAGCGCGCTGGCAGCCGACTGCCTGCCCGGGTTCAGCGCGGGCCATCCGATGCCGTTGTTGGACGAATCGGTGGCGCCGCGCGTGTGGCTCGGCAACGCCATCGTCACGCCCACGCATTTCGACGAGTCGGCCAACATCGCCTGCGTGGTGGCCGGCGAGCGGCGATTCACGCTGTTTCCGCCGGAGCAGGTCGGCAATTTGTATGTGGGCCCCTTGCACCATGCGCCCACCGGTACGCCAGTCAGCTTGCCCGACCCGGACGCGCCCGACCTGGATCGCTTTCCGCGCTACGCACGAGCGCTGCAAGCCGCGCAGCAAGCGGTGCTCGGACCCGGCGACGCCCTCTACATTCCGCCGCTGTGGTGGCACCACGTGGCTTCGCGCAAGCCGCTGAACCTGCTGGTCAACTACTGGTGGCGTGGCCGGCCCGGTGCGTCGGGCATCGAGGCATTGATGCTGGCGCGGCAAACCTTCGGCCCCATGCCGAGCGCCGAGCGCCGAGCCTGGCAGGCGTTGCTGGCGCACTGGGTCTTCGATGCCGACGAGCAGACCCAGGCGCACCTGCCGCCGGCCCTGCGCGACGAAGGCTTCGGCTGAGCGTGGCATCCTCGGTGCTGCATGAACGTCCCCAGGAGCAGGTCGATGAGCGTCGAAGACAACAGTCCCACAATTGAGCCAGCCGGCCCGGACGGTGCCGACAGCAGCCGCCGTGCCTGGCTCGGCGCCTGCGGTGCGGCGTTGCTGGCAGTCGCCGCTTGCAGCAAGCAAGACGCGGTGACCACGGCTGCGCTGAATGCGTCTACAGCCCCGATTCCGCCCCCGACACCACCCACCCCAGACACCCCACCGCCGGGGCAAGCCAAACAGGCCTTCGAGACTGCCTCCAAGGGCATCGGCTTCGATGTAGGCGAAGCGCTGGCCGCGCGTCAGATGCAGGTCTTCTTCGACCCGCAATGCCCGCACTGCGGCGCGCTGTGGACGGCGGCCCGGCCGCTGACCGACCGGGTCCGCATGCACTGGATGCCGGTGGCGTTTCTGAACCCGAATTCAGCAGCACAAGGCGCGATGCTGCTGAGCGCGCCGGACCCTGCCGCGCTGATGGACGAGCACGAAGCCTCGTTGCTGTCGGGCAAGGGCGGACTGAAGCCGATGGGCGCGACCAACGCCGAAGCGCTCGCCAATGTGAAGGCCAACACCGAACGCTGGCAGAGCCTGAAGGCCGGCAGCGTGCCCTACACGGTCTACCGTGCCGGCAACGACGGTCCTTACGGCGTTCAGGACGGGCAGGTGACGACGGCCGAACTGTCGCGCCTGCTCGGCTTGTGACGGGCGTCCGCTATGAGCCTTGAACTGCACTACTGGCCGACGATTCAGGGCCGTGGCGAATTCGTGCGGCTGGCGCTGGAAGCCGCGGGCGCACCGTATGTCGATGTCGCCCGGGGCGACAAGGCGCGGGGTCAGGGGCTCGATGTGATGCTCGGCTACCTGAACGACGACGCCGTCGTGCACCCCCCCTTCGCGCCGCCGTTCATCAAAGAAGGCGAACTCTTGTTGGGACAGACGGCAGCCATCCTGCAGTATCTGGGTCCGCGCCTGAAACTGGTGGGCCGCAGCGACGCCGTGCGGGCCTGGACCAACCAGATTCAGCTCACCATGGCCGACCTGGTCACCGAAGCGCACGACACCCACCACCCGGTCGGCCCCGGCCTGTACTACGAAGATCAGAAGTCCGAAGCACTGCGCCTGGCGCAGGCCTTCTGCAGCGAACGCATGCCCAAGTTCATGGGGTGGTTCGAAGCCTTGATTGCACGCAACACGGCCGGCGCGCGCCATCTGGTGGGCAACCGCTTGTCCTATGCCGACCTGTCCTTGTTCCAAGTGGTCGAGGGGCTGCAATACGCATTCCCGAAGACCGCCGAACAGGTCTTCGCCCAGACCCCGAAAGTGATGGCCCTGCGCCAGCGCGTGGCCGAAATTCCCCGTGTGGCGGCCTACCTGAAGAGCGATCGCAGGGTACCTTTCAACGAACAAGGCATCTTCAGGCACTACCCCGAACTGGACCTTCCCTGACGGCCGCCGGCACGCTGATCTGAGTGGCGCCTGCCTCGGCCAGTGCCAGCTTGCCGCGCACCGTCAAGTCGCTGATGAAGGCGAACTGGTCGCGCATGTCGAAGGGGTAGGCACGCAGCTTGTAATGCGTGCCCCAGGGTACTTCGGTCAGCACCACCCGCACGGGCTGGTCGTAGGACAGATAGGCGCTGGTCAGCGCCACGTCGTTCAGCGCCCGCTGCACCAGCGCGGCGTCGTGCAGCGGTGCCAGGTAGAACGACGCCACGCACTGCAGCGTGCGCGCGCCGTCGTTGGCGTTCGAGATGTTGTGCTGCCAGATTTTTTCGTGCGGCACATGCACGATGTTGTCGTCCGGCGTGCGCAGCTCCAGCGAACGCAGGCCCACCGCGCGCACCTCACCGTAATCACCTCCGATCTCGACCCAGTCGCCGGGGCGATAGGGTCGTTCGGCGATGGCCACGATGCCGGCGATCAGGCTGCTGACATAGTCCTTGAAGGCGAAACCGATCGCCACACTGACGGCGCCGCCGATCAAGAGAAAGTTCTGCAGCGTGATGTTGAAGATGATCGGGAACACCCACAGCACCGCCACCGTCAGCAGCACCAGCCGGATGATCGGCACCGCGCCCAGCAGCAACAGGCGCAACTGGCTCGGGCCGCGTTCGGCCAGGAACGGCAGCAATTTCCTGGCCAGGATGATCGCCAGCGTGGTGCCGATGAGAATCAGCCCGATCTTGGTGAAGCTGATGTCCTGCAGGTTATTGATCAGGTCGGCGGCCTTGGCCTGACCTTGTTCGGCGGCCGAACTGGCGGCCGAAGAAGCCGCCGAAGCGGCTGAAGCGGCTGCTTGCGCAGCGGGTGCAGTAGACATCGGGTCTAGAGGTGGTCCAGTGGATAGCCGGCGGCGGCCAGGGCTTCGCGTGCCTGCGGGTAGGCCGAAGGCAGCACGTGGTAGTCGAGCTCGGTGCGCAGCACGAAGCCGGCGCGGATCAATGCCGGCAGGAGCTCGGCTTCGCCCAGATGGGGCAGCACGGCACGCAACGAAGACGCGTCGAGCGTGCCGTGAATCAGCAGCGCCTGCAGCACCAGCAGGGCTTCGTCGGCGTGCTTCTTGGGCAGCACCAGTTCGTCGAAGCCGACGACCCAGACGGTGCGCTCGTCGCCGGCGGTGGTGTGCTCAATTCGCTTCAGGGCCTTGTCCGACAGGCCGTTGCCTTCCAGCCGCGAGCGCAGCCCGAGCCGCCACAAGTGCCAGGCGACCCACGGTATGCCGAAGCTGCGCGCCGCCAGCCGCTTCAAATAGGCGTTGTCGAGTTCACCGCTGCTGTCTTGCGCCAACACGTCGACGCCGCTGCCGGCCAGCCTGAAGGTCACCGCTTCGCGTTGGGCCGTGGCGGCGGCCAGGCTGTCGAACCAGGCGCGAAGTCGCATCGCGTCGAAAGCCCGAAAGGTGATGGCCGGTGGCAGCAGCAGGTCGGCACCCGCGGCTCGGCACAGGAAGGCCCAGGCCCAACTGTTGCAGCCGAGCACGCAGTGGCGCTGCGCTCGACTCAACAACAGCAGCAGCGAACGCACTGATTGAAGGCCGTTGCGGTGGCGCAGGAACCAGCCGGCCAGATCGGGAATCACGAGCACGCCAGAACCTTGCAGGGCTTCGGCGTCGATGGTCGGCGGATCGAGCAACCGCGCCCGTTGCGGCGGCTGCAGCAGCGGGTAGCCGTGGGCTTCGGCCCAGGACTGCAACAGCGGCTGGCGATCGCCCGGCGGCAGCACTACCACCTTCAACCACACAGGGGGGCTGGCTTCTTCGCACCATGCGTTCAGGCTGCGGTCCAGTTCCGTCAGCAGCGAGCCGTGAGCCGGTGGCGCGACGATGCTGTCGATCTCGTCGGATGAAGCGCGCTGCAGCCGGTCATTGGCCAGCACCGGGTCGTCTGCGTCTTGCTGAATGCGCTTGCGCAGCATGGTCGCGAAGCGCTTCAGCGCGTGTACCGCCGGCATCGCCGGCAACGCGTACTGGCCCAGCGGATTGAAGCTGACAGCTTCGGCCTTGTCTTCGCTCATCGGTTCGATGGTAAGCGGCAGCCGGGGCGACAACGGACATGGCTACAACGCGCTTCGGGCCGCGCGGCACAATGAGTGCGTGATGCGTCGCCCGGGTGTTTTCTTCGTTCTGAGCTGCCTGCTGCTGCAAGGCTGCATCACCCGCGCCACCGACGTGAAGCCGGTGGCGGCCGACCCGTCAGAGTTCCTGGGTTGGAGCTGTGTGCGGATCGACGACGAACTCGACGCCGTGCAGTACCGGGCGGCCGACGTGGCTTATGCCGTGGACGAGCGCGCCGGGAACAACATCCTCGCGCTCGGGCTCGGGGTGATGGTGTTCTGGCCGGCGCTGGCTGCGATGCGGCCCGACGGTCTGGAAG
>JALYUN010000072.1 GCA_030853725.1 Pseudomonadota bacterium
TCGCCCAACCGCGAGACCGAAGCGATGAAAGACGGCAGCGACGCCGTTTCCGACTGGCCGCTGCTGAACGCGCTGTTGAACACCGCGGGCGGCGCCACCTGGGTCAGCGTGCACCACGGCGGCGGCGTCGGCATGGGCTACTCACAGCACAGCGGCGTGGTGATCGTCTGCGACGGCACCGACGCTGCCGCGAAGCGCATCGAACGCGTGCTCTGGAACGACCCGGCCACGGGTGTGATGCGCCATGCCGATGCCGGCTATGAGGAAGCGGTCGCTTGCGCCAAGGCGCAACGGCTGAACTTGCCGATGATCAGCAACTGACAACGGACCGACCGATGACCGAAACAAGCAATGACACGCAACGCATCGACCTGCACTACCTGAACTACGGTGACGTGCAGCAACTGGCAATGACCGACGCCGAGATCATCGCCGCGGTCGAATCGGCGCTGCTTGCGCAGGGCCGCGGCGAAGTCACGATCGAGCCGCGCATGCATCTGGTGCCCGAGAAGGACTACCCCGGCCACTTCAACGTGCTGCGCGGCTACATCCGGCCGCTGGGTTATGCAGGGGTGAAGGTGGTGGGCGACTTCTATCGCAACTACGAGCGTGGCCTGCCGTCCGAGTTGGCACTGCTGAATCTGTACGACCCGAAGACCGGCGTGCCGCTGGCGATCATCGACGCGTCCGACATCACCGACATGCGCACCGGCGCCGTCACCGCTATCGGCGCCAAGCACCTGGCGCGCAAGAACGCCAAAGTGCTTGGGCACATCGGCGCGCGCGGCACTGCTTATTGGAATGTCCGGCTGCTGCATTCGATCTTCCACTTCGAAGAGATCCGGGTCCATTCGCGCCGTCCCGAAAGCCGCAATGCCTTCGCGGCACGGCTGGAAAAAGACCTGGGTGTGCACATCACCGTTACCGACGACTGGCAGTCGTGCGTGGAAGGTGCCGACATCGTCGTCGAAGCATCGCGACTCGAGAAGCCGGCGCCGATGCTGAAGACCGCGTGGATCAAGCCCGGTGCGCTGGTGGTTCCCTACGGCACCAACAGCGCGGTCGAGTTGTCGCTGACCGACATCATGGACAAGATGGTGATGGACGACTGGGGCCAAGCCAAGGCCGGCCCCTTCGGTGCGCTGCGCGCCCATGTCGACAGCGGGCGGTTATCTGAGCAGACGCTGCATGCCGAACTGGGGCAGATCGTCGCTGGCCTGAAGCCGGGGCGCGAGAGCAACGCCGAGACCAACCTGTTCTGGCACCGTGGGCTCTCGCTGTCGGACATCGCGCTCGGGGCTGCCATGCTCGACAAGGCCAAGCGCATGGGCATCGGCCAGCAGTTGCGTTACCGCTGAAGCGGGGTGGCAGACCACACCATGCCAATCGCGAACGCGCGCATGTATTCGGTCAACGCGGCCGTGAAGGCGCAATGGCATCGGCTGCTGACGGCTGCGCTGCAGCGCGCCGAACTCGACTGGCCCGTTATCGATTACGACGCACCGGCTTCGTTGAAGGCGCTGTGGTCTCGCGACGACCTGGGGCTGGTCATGATGTGCGGGCTGCCTTTTACCCAGCGCGTGCCGCGGGCCGTTTTGGTAGCCACGCCGGTTCCGAAGCCGGCCGAGTTCGGTGGCCTGCCGGTCTATTGGACCGACATCGTGGTGCGCAGTGGCGACCCGGCGCACACATTGGCCGATACCTTCGGCGGCGTCGTCGGCTACACCCTGGCCGATTCCTTTTCGGGTAGCGTCGCGTGGGCCGCGCACCTTTGCGCCGCCGTACCCGATTGCGGCGGCAGGCCGTCGATGTACTGCGCGGCAGTCGGTGGGTTGATCCATGCCCGCGGCGTGATCGACGCGCTGATTTCGGGCCGCATCGATGTCGGCCCGCTCGACAGCTACTACCACGCACTGTTGCGCCGCCATGAGCCGGCTCTAGCGGCGCAGGTGCGGGTCGTCGACCGTACCGTGAAGCAGCCGATTCCGCCGCTGATCGCCACGGCGCCAGTCGACGACGCAAGCCTTGCCCGTCTGCGCAAGGCCTTGCAGCACACTGCGCGCGACGATTCGATGCGGGCTTGCATGGACGATTTGTTGCTGGACTCATTTGCCGTGCCCGGCAACGGCATCCGCGCGGCAGACTACGAACCGATGGCCGAATGGGGTCGGCGGCTGCAAACCGAATTTCGCTGGGAACCTCGATGAACATCCGCTTCAAGTCTTTGACCGTGGCCGCCTTTGCGGGTGCTGCGCTGTACGCGCTGCCCGCCGTTGCACAGACAGGCGCACAGACCGCGGCGCAGAGCTACCCGAGCCAGCCGCTGCGGCTGATCGTGCCGTTCCCGCCCGGCGGGCCGACCGACGTGCTTGGCCGCGTGCTCGGACAAGGGTTGGGAGAGGCGTGGCATCAGCCTGTGGTGGTCGACAACAAAGCCGGTGCTGCCGGCAACATCGGGGTCGACGCCATTGCCAAGGCCACGCCCGATGGCAGCGTGTTCGGCGTGGTGCCGGCCGGCAACATCGCCGTCAACCCGACGCTGTTCAAGACGCTGCCTTACAAAGCCGCAGACCTGCTGCCGGTGGCGATGTTGGCCACGGTCGAAAACGTATTGGTCGTCAACCCGCAGGTGGGCGTCACCAACCTGAAAGAGCTGCTGGCGCTGGCCGCGGCGAAGCCCGGCCAGCTCTCGTTCGCGTCGCCCGGTGCCGGCAGCCAGGCCCATCTGGCAGGTGAGTTGCTGCAACTCGGCACCGGCGTGAAGCTGCTGCATGTGCCTTACAAGGGCACCGGCCCGGCTCTGAACGATTTGTTGGGCGGTCAGGTCACGATGATGTTCGCGCAGCTTTCGTCTGCGTTGCCGTACATCAAGGCCGGCAAGCTGGTAGCGATCGGTATCGCCAGCCCGGTACGTACCGCGCTGCTGCCGAATGTGCCGACGATTGCCGAGCAGGGCGTGCCGAAGTTCGAGGCGGTGTCGTGGTATGCGCTGATGGCGCCGGCCGGTACACCGGTCGCGATCATCGACAAGCTGAACGCGGAAACCAACACGGTTCTTCAGCGCCATGAGACGAAAGAGAAGCTCGGCGCGCTGGGCCTGCAGATCGCTGGCGGTACTGCAGCGCAACTGGCGGCCACGATCGACAGTGAAACCCGGCGCTGGGCCGAAGTGATCCGCAAGCAGAACATCAAAACGGAATAGCCGATTCGAGGTCGAAGACGATGCAGATCACGCCGGGCGCCTTGACGCTTGAACAAGTGCTGAGCGTGCACACGGGCGACCAGCCGTTGCGCCTGGATCCAGCCGCCTGGCCGGCCATCGAAGCCAGCGCCGCCGTGGTGCGGCGCGCTGCCGAAGGCAGTGAGCCGGTCTACGGCGTCAACATTGGCTTCGGCAAACTCGCCAGCACGCGCATCGATGCTGCCGATCTGGCAATGCTGCAACGCAATCTGATCCGCTCGCACAGCGTGGGCGTGGGCGAGCCGCTGCCCGCGCCGGTGCTGCGGTTGATGCTGGCGTTGAAGGCGGCCAGCCTGGCACGCGGCCATTCCGGCGTGCGCCCGGTGGTGGTCGACACGCTGCTGGCGGTGCACAACGCCGGGCTGGTGCCGTGGGTGCCGGCCCAGGGTTCGGTCGGCGCCTCGGGCGATCTGGCGCCGCTGGCGCACCTGACACTGGCGCTGATGGGTGAAGGCGAGTTTCTCGTCGACGGCCAGCGCCACGCCGCCGCGCCGCTGTTGGCGCAGCACGCCATTGCGCCGTTGGTGCTGGGGCCGAAGGAAGGGCTGGCATTGATCAACGGCACGCAGGTCAGCACGGCGCTGGCGCTGCATGCGCTGTTCAGTTTCGAGCCGGTGCTGGAAGCGGCATTGGTGATCGGTGCGCTGACGGTCGATGCGGCGCGCGGTAGCGACGGCCCCTTCGACCCGCGCATTCACGCGCTGCGCGGCCAACCGGGCCAGATCGACGTGGCGCAGTGCTACCGCGCGCTGTTAGAAGGCAGTGCCATCCGCAGTAGTCACCTGGCGGGCGACGACCGCGTGCAGGACCCGTACTCATTGCGTTGCCAACCGCAGGTGGTGGGCGCGTGCCTGGACCAGCTGCGGCATGCCGCGGCGGTACTGTTGCGCGAAGCCAATGCGGTCACTGACAACCCGCTGGTGTTTGCCGAAGACGAAGGTGATGTCGGCAGCGCAGGGCCGGTCGGAGGCCTTGGCTGCCTGATATCCGGTGGCAACTTCCATGCGGAACCGGTTGCGCTGGCGGCCGATGCGATGGCGGTGGCGATTGCCGAAGTCGGCGCCATCGCCGAGCGCCGCATTGCGATGCTGATCGACTCCAATGTTTCGCGCCTGCCGCCGTTCCTGACAGCCAATGCCGGCCTGAACAGCGGCTTCATGATCGCCCACGTCACGGCTGCCGCGCTCGCCAGCGAGAACAAGTCGCATGCGCACCCGGCCAGCGTCGACAGCCTTCCCACCAGCGCCAACCAGGAAGACCATGTGAGCATGGCCACCTTCGCGGCGCGGCGGCTGCAGCCGATGATCGCCAACGTGGCGCGCATCCTGGCCATCGAATGGTTGGCCGCGGTGCAGGGCATCGAATTTTTGCGTCCGTTGCAGACCTCGGCTCCGCTGGAGCAAGCGCATGCGCTGCTGCGGGCCCGCTGCGCTGCCATGCCGGAAGACCGCTACCTGGCGCCTGACATCGAAGCCGCCGCAGACATGGTCGTTGGCGCTGCGCTGTCGCCGGTCCTTCAAGGGTTGCCCGGCTTGCCGGCGCTGTGGTCGCCGACCTGAGCATTGCCGTGCGCTTGGCCTCCGACTTCATACGCCTCACCGTGCCGTTCCCGACCGAGCGTGGGGGTGGGGTCGCACACTGAACACGCTGATCTTTTGCTCGGGCATCCTGGCCGGTCTGTACGCTGCGCTCATTCAGCCGCTTCGCGCATGCCGCGGGCATGTTCCGCATCGCCGACGTCAGTCAACGACACCCGCTCAGATATCGGGGCGCGGTCGGAACTTACGCGTGCCTGTTCGCGCTGGCGGTGGCGCTCTTGCTGCGCGCGTTCTAGCTTCGACCACGGGAGCCGGGTGTACGCCATCAAGACGGAAGTTTCAAATCCGAGCGCTGAACGCTGCAGTTTCGCGCGGCAGAAGACGATGTATGGCGGCAAGCACATCGCCGCTGGCGACAGCATTTTCATTTGCGCGAGCGAGCACGAAGGCGGGGCCGGGTTTCCAGGCTGTCGACGCGTAAGGTATGCCACCCGCCATCGACCGATCCCCCATGACCACGCCCATGTCACCCATGTCGCCCACCCTGATCGCCCGCCGTGCCGACCGCGCCACGGCGCGACGCATCTTTCGCCACCGCCTGCCGGTGCGCGTGATGCACTGGATCAACGTGTTCTGCTTGACGATCCTCTTGATGAGCGGGCTGACGATCTTCAACGCCCACCCGGCGCTCTATTGGGGTGACAAGTCCGACTTCGACCACCCGTGGCTGTCGATCGACGCCATGTCAGCCTCGGGCGGTGGCATCCACGGCGTGACCACCGTGGCCGGCCATGGCTTCTCGACTGACGGTGTGCTGGGTGCTTCACGCGTGGGCGACGCCACAGATAAAACCGCGCGTGCTTTCCCTTCGTGGGCCACGATTCCGGGCCCGCAATGGCTGGCGATGGGGCGCCACTGGCATTTTTTCTTCGCCTGGCTGTTCGTGCTGAACGGCGCGGCCTACGTGCTGTACGCGATCTTCAGCGGTCACTTGCGGCGCGACTTGCTGCCCACCGGCGACGAGCTGCGCCACATCGGCCGCTCTATCAAAGACCATCTACTGTTCCGCCACGAAACCGGTGAGGCGGCCAAACGCTACAACGTACTGCAGAACCTGGCCTACCTGGGGGTGATCTTCGTTCTGCTGCCGCTGCTGATCCTGGCCGGCATGGCGATGTCGCCTCGGCTGGACACTGTGTTCACCGGCTGGGTCGACCTGCTCGGCGGCCGGCAGTCAGCCCGCAGTCTGCATTTCCTGGCGGCCGCTGGCATCTTGCTGTTCGTGTTGGTGCATGTGTTCGAGGTGCTGATCAGCGGCGTGTGGAACCAATTGCGCTCAATGGTTACGGGTTGGTACACGCTGCCGGCCGATAAGGAGTCCCGCTCATGACCCGCAAACCCATTTCGAGCGGCCGCAACCCCGGTCCGAGCCGGCGCACCGCCTTGCGAACCGCGCTGGCATCGGTTGGCGGTTTGTCGCTGGCCGGCTGCGACCGCTTGTCGGGCAACGCAGCCTTTGTCGGCACGCTCAAGAGCGCGCAGAACCTGAGCCATGCTGCGCACAAGCTGGTGGCCGGGCGCCAGGCCATGGCCCAGGAATTCAGCGAGGCCGATATCGCCGCGCATTTCAGGGGCAACGGCACGCTGATGCCCGAAGATGCCGATTACCAGGCGCTGTTGCGCGGCGGCTTCCAGGATTGGAAGCTGCAGGTCGGTGGACTGGTCGAGCAGCCGGTGGCTTTCTCGCTGGCCGAATTGCGCGCCATGCCCTCGCGCACCCAGATCACGCGCCACGACTGCGTCGAAGGCTGGAGCACGATCGGCAAATGGAAGGGCGTACAGCTCAGTCACGTGCTGGCACAGGTCAAGCCGCTGCCGAGCGCGAAGTTCGTTGTTTTCCGCTGCGCCGACTCGATGGACGCACCCAGCGCCGCGCACGACTCCACCTACTACGAAAGCTGCGATTTCGACGACGCCTACCACCCGCAGACCCTGCTCGCCTACGAGCTCAACGGCCAGCCGCTGCCGACCACCAACGGCGCGCCGTTGCGCTTGCGCATCGAGCGCCAGCTCGGCTACAAGCACGCCAAATACTTGATGAAGCTCGAACTCGTCGACAGCTTCGGGCCGATCCGTGACGGGCAGGGCGGCTATTGGGAAGACAACGGTTACGAATGGTATGCAGGCATCTGAATGCCGGGCACACGCGTACAACAGCCGCGAGCGCAGTAAGGTCGGGCGGCTTCTGCCGACAATGTTCCACGGAGTCGCTCGGCGCACCCCTGCACTTGAGCGTAGCCGCAAGCTGTTCACATTCGTTTAATTCAGGAGAAATCATGACCAAGCTGACCACCACCCTTTTCGCCGCTTGTCTTATTGCCGCCGGCAGCACCGCCTTCGCCCAGGACGGCATGAAGAAAGACGGCGCGATGATGCACAAAGACATGACCATGGAGCAATGCAAGGACCACATGGACATGCAGAAGAAAGACATGAAGAAAGACGCTGCTTCGATGGCCATGGACAAGGAATGCGGCGCCATGATGAAGGACCACATGAAGGGCGGCGACATGATGAAGAAGGACGACGGGATGATGAAGAAAGACGGCATGAAGAAGTAAGTCCGACAGCCACCGACAGCGGTGGCTGACCCGGAAAAGCCGGTCGACGTCACCATGTCGATGTCGACCCGGCTTTGGTGGTTGCCCACGTTGGCACCCGCAGTTTCGATGACATGGCTTGCCTGAAGCCTTACACCCCGATCGGTACGCTCAAGCCAGTGGCCGAGGATGTCTGGATCATTGATGGCCCAGAAATCGGCATGCGCTATTTCGGTCTCAGCGTGCCTTTCACCACGCGGGCCACCGTGGTGCGCCTGCCCGACGGCAGTCTGTGGGTTCATTCACCGGTCGCACTCGATTCGGCACTGGCAGCCGCGCTGGACGCTCTCGGCCCGGTGGCGCACTTGGTGGCGCCGAACACGCTGTACTGGAGCTGGATCGCCGACTGGAAAGCGCGCTGGCCGCTGGCCGGCATCTATGCGCCACCTCAGCTGCAACAGCACAAGGGCTTCGACGGGAATCTGATCGACATGCTGCTGGACAACACGCCGCCGGCCGTCTGGCAAGGCGTGTTCGAGCAACGTTTGGTGGTGGGCAGCCTGCTGAGCGAAGTCGTGTTCTTCCACCGCCCCACGCGCACGCTGGTGCTGACCGACCTGATCGAGAACTTCGAGCCCGCCCGCGCGTGTGGGCGATGGCGCTGGCTGATGCGCTTGTTCGGCGCCGCCGACCCCGACGGCAAAGCGCCGTACGACATGCAGCTCAGCTTCTGGCGCCACCGCAAGGCGTTGCGTGACGCCGTGCAGCAGATGATCGGCTGGGCGCCCGAGCGGGTGCTGTTCGCGCATGGCCGGTGGTACCCGCGCAGCGGTGTGGCCGAATTGCGGCGCGCGTTTCGCTGGGTACTCTGAGCACGCCGACCGAAACCCTGCCGCGATCTGGCGGGCGCCGGCTTAAGACTTTCCTAAGGAAGCAGCGATCCAATCGACGTTCTTTCAACGACATGCCGGCCGGAGTCCTGAGAGGGGGTTCGCGTTCGGCAACCGAGTCATGAACGTCAGCACGCTGATCGAGTCCGGGTCAACCTCAAATGAGGTGTCGCAGCGCCCCTTCGACCCCTTCACACCCCCCGCGCCGTCGACTCCGCCGGCTGACGCAGCGGCAGTCGGTTCCACCCAACCCACCTTCGCCGCACTTCGCGCCCACCTGCAAACCCGCATCATCGGCCAGCCGCATCTGGTCGACAGCCTGCTGACGGCGCTGCTGGCAGCGGGCCATTTGATGGTCGAAGGCGCGCCGGGGCTGGCCAAGACCACCGCCATCAAGGAACTGGCCGCCGTGCTGCAGGGCGACTTCAGGCGGCTGCAATTCACTCCCGACTTGTTGCCCGGCGACCTGACCGGCACCGACGTCTACCGCCCGGCCAGCGGCAACTTCGAGTTCCAGCGCGGCCCGCTGTTCCACAACCTGATCCTGGCCGACGAGATCAACCGTGCGCCAGCCAAAGTACAGGCTGCGCTGCTGGAAGCGATGGGGGAACATCAGATCAGTGTCGGCGGCACCACCTATGCGCTGCCGAGCCCGTTCCTGGTGATGGCGACGCAGAACCCGATCGAACACGAAGGCACCTACCCGCTGCCGGAAGCGCAGCTCGACCGCTTCTTGCTGTACGTGCGCATCGGTCACCCCGACGCCGCTGCCGAGCACGCGATCCTGAAGCTGGCAAGGCGCCAGGCGGCCGGGCTCGACAGCGCTTCGACCGATCGACCGCAGCGCGTCACGCAAGCCCAGGTTCGCGCGGCGCGCCACGAAGTGCTGGCGCTGCACATGGGCGAAGCGGTCGAGGCCTATGTCGTGCAACTGGTGCTGGCCACGCGCGACCCGGCGCGGCACGACCCGGCATTGGTGCGGCGCCTGGCTTACGGCGCGAGCCCGCGCGCGACCATTGCGCTCGACCGCTGCGCACGGGCGCATGCCTGGCTGCAAGGGCGCGACTTCGTTTCGCCCGACGACGTGCAGGCGGTGGCACCCGATGTACTGCGCCATCGCATCGGGGTTTCATTCGAAGCCGAGGCCGAGGGCATCGACGCCGACGCCATCGTCTCTGCGTTGTTGCAGCGCGTGCCGGTGGCGTGATGGCCCACCCCCGAAGCGCCGTCGGCGCTCCTCGCAAAGGGGTGCCCCCCTGCGGCCCGGCGAAGCCGGTTCCGCGGCCGGCACTCGGTCGTGCCGCGCTCACGGGTCCTTCTGCGTAAACCGGGTCAACGGGGATGCATGCATGAACGGACTCAAGCGTTTTTTCTACCCAAGTCGGGCGCAGCCGTCCGCTGCCGTGCTCGATGATTCGCTAAACCCGGCCACGTGGGCCGGCACCGAAGATCTGATTGGATTGCGCCGCCGCGGCGAACGCATGGGCCTGCAACAGCCCCGACCGGCACGGGCGGCGCGGGCGGGTTCCCATCTGTCGCGTTTTAGGGGTCGCGGCATGGACTACCTGGAATCGCGCAGCTACCAGCCCGGTGACGATGTGCGCTGTATGGACTGGCGCGTCACCGCGCGCACCGGGCAGCCGCATGTCAAGCTCTATCAAGAAGAGCGTGAACGGCCGGTGCTGTTGTTCACGGACCTGCATCCGGGCATGGTGTTCGCCACGCGCGGTGTGCTGAAGTCGGTGGTGGCGGTGCAGGTGGCGGCGCTGCTCGGCTGGGCCGCTGCGGCGCGTGGCGACCGGATCGGCGCACTGCTGGCCAGCGCGCTCGGCCATGCCGAGCTGCAGCCGCGCGGCGGCACCCATGGTGTGCTGCAGTTGATCCGGCTGCTGGTGGCGCATGGCGACCCCCGCAGTGCCCTCAGCGCAACCGGTGGTGCGCTCGAACTGAACGCTTCGTTGTTGCGGTTGCGCCGGGTGGCCAAGCCGGGCAGCCTGATCGTGCTCATCAGCGACTTCCAGGGGCTCGACGACGCCAGCACGCCGTTGTTGGCACGGCTGCGACAACACAACGACGTGATGGCGATCCACATCGTCGACCCGATCGAGACCACGCCACCGCCGAGCGGCTTGTATGGCGTGATGGCCGGCGGTCAGCAGGCCGTGCTCGACACGCGCAGCGCGCCGGCGCGGCAGACCTATAGCGATCACTTCGCAGAGCGCGCACGGCGGTTCGAAGCGACGATGCAGCGCCAGGCCATCGCCTGGCTGCGCTTGGCCACCGACGACGACATCGCCGCCGCCCTGGCGCGCCATTTCTCAGCTCCTGGCGCATTGCCGCAGGCCGACCCGCAAGCGCTGGCCGCATGAACCCCGTCACCCACCCCGCGCTGCAATTGCGCGCGATCCACCTGCCGCCGGCGCCGCCGTGGTGGCCACCGGCGCCGGGTTGGTGGGCCCTGGCCGACTCGCTGCTGGTG
>JALYUN010000076.1 GCA_030853725.1 Pseudomonadota bacterium
TCGGCCAGCAGGAAGTCGGCCTCGGCCGGGTTCAGGCTCAGCACAAAGCCCGAGCCCGTGGTGGCGCCGAGCCGGAAACACGAGCCGAGCGAACTGCGCTCGAATTCACTGAAACCCAGCAGCGCCACGTGGTAGACCTTGGACGGCATTTTCGGCATCGCGGATCGGGCGGCTGTGGGTGAAGGCGGCGCTTCGAGCGCGGGCACGGATGCAAGGAAGGCCCCGGCAAGAACGCCACCTGATGCTACCGTCGCGGCCCCTGCAGCGCGAGGAAGCCACCGTGAAGAATCCCGCCAACACCGACGCCGCCGCACCCGGGACTTCGGTGTTCTCCCATCTGCCGCCCTACGCCGGCGACCCGATCCTGAGTCTGAACGACGCCTTTCAGAAGGACGCCCGCGCGGACAAGGTCAACCTCGGCATCGGCATCTACTTCGACGACCAGGGCCGGATCCCGGTGCTGGACTGCGTGCAACAAGCCGAAGCGCAGATGGTGGCCGCAAGCCGGCCCAAGCCCTATCTGCCGATCGAAGGCGACGCCACCATGCGCGGCGCGGTGCAGGCGCTGCTGTTCGGCGCCAAGCACGAAGCCGTCACCAGCAAGCGCATCGCCACGCTGCAGACCGTGGGCTCCAGCGGCGGCCTGCGCGTGGGCGCCGACTTCCTGCGCCAGTGGCTGCCAGACAGCGGCCTGTGGGTCAGCGACCCGACCTGGGACAACCACCGCGCCATGTTCGAAGGCGCCGGCATCCCCGTGCAGAGCTACCCCTACTACGACCCCGCCACCGGGGGCCTCGCCTTCGACCGCATGCTGCAGGCGCTGCAGCAGCTGCCCCGGCGCAGCGTGGTGCTGTTGCATGCCTGCTGCCACAACCCGACCGGCGTGGACTTGTCGCCCGCGCAATGGCAGGCGTTGATTCCGGTGCTGCAAGAACGCGAACTGCTGCCGTACCTGGACCTGGCCTACCAGGGGTACGGCGACGGCATCGAAGCCGACGCTTTCGCGGTGCGCGCGCTGGCCGCTGCCGGCATCCGCTTCTTCGTTGCGAATTCGTTCTCGAAGAGCATGAGCTTGTACGGCGAACGAGCCGGTGCGCTCAGTGTGGTGTGTGGCAGCGCGGCGGAAGCCGAGCTGGTGCTGGGGCAGTTGAAGTCGACGGTGCGACGCAACTACTCCAGCCCGGCGATCCACGCCGCCGGTGTGGTCGGCCGGGTGCTGACCGACCCCGCGCTGCGCACGTCCTGGGAAGCCGACGTGAACGCGATGCGGGAGCGCATCGCCGGCATGCGGCGCAAGCTGTACGACATGCTGTCGGCCAAGTTGCCGGGCCGTGACTTCGGCTACTTCCTGAGCCAGCGTGGCATGTTCAGCTACACCGGGCTCAGCCCGCAACAGGTCGACCGCTTGCGCGAACAACACGGTGTCTATCTGGTGCGCTCCGGCCGGATGTGCGTGGCGGGGCTCAACAGCAGCAACGTCGAACGCACCGCCAGCGCCGTGGCAGCCGTTCTTTCCTGAGCACGCAACCTGCTCACGCGACTCGAAGCTGCGGCGCCGTTGCGGCGCCCAGCAGCGAATACAGGTCGCGCGGGTCGGCCGGCGTGCCAATCAGATCGATCGGTGTGCCCAGACCCAGTTCACGTGCGCGTGTCCCCATCAGTCGCAGCGCCGAGAAGTTTTCGAGTGCGAAACCGACCGAGTCGAACAGCGTGACCTCGGCTGCGCTGGTGCGGCCCTGGGTATGTCCGGCCAGCACGCGCCACCGTTCGGTCACGGGGTCGTGGACCGGCATCTGCTGCAGTTCACCTTCGATGCGGGTCTGCGGTTCGTATTCGACGAACACGCGGGCCGGCTTGCACCACCGCCGGGTCGAGTTCGGTCTTACCGGCCGCGCACCGCTTCAGCGGTGTCCGCACAAGCCTGCAGCTTCAGGCTCGGCACGCTGCGCAGATTGCGCTGCAGCCGCGCGGTGGCACTGGTGTCGGTGTCGAACAAGCGGCTGGTTTCGATATCCGGGAGGTGGTGAAAGGCCAGCGCCTGGTCGAGCGTTGCGGTCGACGGCAACCAGACCTGTGCGGTGATCGGCACCTTGCTCGGCGAACCGGCGCATGATTCCGCCTGAACATAACTACCGAAAGGCAAGCTCCATGAAGATCGATTTCGTCTCCGACGTGGCCTGCCCGTGGTGCGCCGTGGGCCTGAATGCGCTGGAGGCGGCGCTTCAAAACATCGGCACCGACATCCCCGTCGAGTTGCATTTCCAACCCTTCGAGCTGAACCCCGATATGGCGCCCGAAGGCGCCGATGCTGCCGCCTACCTGAAAGCCAAGTACGGCATGGGCGACGCGCAACTGGCCAGCAACCGGCAGAACATTCGCCAGCGCGGCGCCGAAGTCGGCTTCGAGTTCGGTGAGCGGATGCATGTCTGGAACACCTTCGCCGCGCACCGCTTGCTGTACTGGGCTGGCGCCGAAGGCCCTCCCGATCGTCCACACGACAGCCAGCGCAAGCTCAAGCATTTGCTGCTGGCGGCCTACCACGGGCAAGGTCGCAACCCCGGTGCGACCGACGTGCTGGTGGACCTGGCCGAACAAGCCGGGCTCGACCCGGTCGAAGCGCGCGCCGTGCTGGAAGAGAACCGCTACGCCGACGAAGTTCGCGCGGCCGAGCACCGCTGGCAGCAGGCCGGCATCCATTCGGTGCCGTCGGTGATCATCAACGACCGCCACCTGATCACGGGTGGTCAGCCGGCCGCAGTGTTCGAGCAGGCCCTGCGGAAGATCGCAGCGGAATCGGCTTCTGCGTCCACCGCCTGAATGGCACGCAACATCGAGATCAAGGCCCGCATCGACAGCGTCGAAGCGCTGCTGCCGCGGGCCGTGTTGATCACCGGCGAAGCGCCCGAGATCATCGAGCAGGACGACACCTTCTTCGCTGTGGCCCAAGGCCGACTCAAGCTGCGCGAGTTCGGCGACGGCAGCGCCGAACTGATCCACTACCACCGCCCCGACACCCCCACCGCCAAGGCCAGCGACTACGTGCGCGTGCCGGTGCCCGACCCGGCGCTGCTGCGTGAAGCGCTGGCACGGGCCTGCGGCCTGCACGGCCGGGTACGCAAGCGGCGCTGGTTGCTGATGGCCGGTGCCACGCGGATCCATCTGGACCGGGTCGAAGGCCTCGGCGACTTCATGGAACTGGAAGTGGTGCTGGCAGCGGACGAGTCCGACAGCACCGGCGTGCGCATCGCCGAAGGCCTGATGCAGTCGCTGGGACTGGAGCAGGCCGAACGCCTAGCGGGCGCCTACCTGGACCTGCTGGCGCTGCAGACGAGTTTGTCGCAACAGCCGTCTTGACTCGCAAATGAGTTGCAAATGAACCCCAAATGAGTCGCGAGACGATCGAAGTCTTCTACGCCGCTTTCGCCCGGCTCGACAGCGCCGCGATGCAGGCCTGCTACGCGTCCGACGCCAGCTTCGAAGACCCGGCTTTCTCGTTGCGCGGTGCGCCGCAGATCGGCGCCATGTGGCGCATGTTGTGCGAAGCCACGCGCAGCAAGGGCATGGCGGACTGGAAGCTCGAAGTCAGCGACATTCGCGCCATGGGTGCGCCAAACAGCGCGCAGGGCAGCGCGCACTGGGAAGCGCACTACCGGTTCTCGGCCACTGGGCGGCTGGTACACAACCGCATCGACGCGCAGTTCGAATTCGACCCCCACGGGCTCATCACCCGACACCGCGACGACTTCGATTTTTGGCGCTGGTCGCGGCAGGCACTGGGCTCTGCCGGTCTGTTGCTGGGTTGGTCGCCCTGGTTGCGCCACAAGGTGCGCGCGCAGGCCGCCTTCAACCTGCAACACTTCGTCGATCGAGTGCCCGCCGCGGAACCGGCTTTGCCGGGCCGCTAGCGGGCGCTCCCTTAAGGGGGAGCGTCGAAGGCGCTTCGGGGGTGTTCTACATTCAGGGCATGTCGACCCCCGATGTTCGCGGCAACCCTTGCGGCAGCAGCCACCGGTCCGCGCTCGAAGCGGCCGAGTCGGCGCTGTGGCGAATGATGTCGTTCTACGACTCTCCGGTGGCCGACCTGCAGGCCGCCGCCGCGGCCGACCCGGCGTGGGCGCTGCCGCATGTGATGCAGGCCGGCGTGGTGCTCGGGTTGAACGAAGCGGGCTTGTTGCCGCAGGCGCGCAGCCACATCGTCACGGCCGAAGCGCTGGCCGAAGCGGCACCGCCGCGCGAACGCGCGCACTTGAAGGCGGCGAAGCTGTTGCTCGAAGGCCGTTCGCAAGCGGCGTGCTGCGTCTGGGACGAACTGCTGCTGGCGCACCCGCGCGACGCGCTGGCGCTGCACTTCGCGCAGTTGTGGGACTTTCATCGCGGCGACGTCAAGGGCCTGCGCCAGCGCCCGGCGCGCGCGCTGCCCGAATGGGACGAGGCCGACCCGCTGTACCCACACGTGCTGGCGCTGTACGCCTTCGGCCTGGAAGAAGACCACCTGTACCCGCAGGCCGAAGAAGCCGGCCGCCGCGCGCTGGCGCTGCAGCCGCGCGCACCGTGGGCGGTCCATGCGGTCGCGCATGTGATGGATATGCAGGGCCGCTACGAAGAAGGCGCCGGCTGGCTGCGTCTGCACCAGAGCGCCTGGGCCGAAGGCAATCAGTTCGCCGCCCACCTGTGGTGGCACAAGAGCCTGTTCAGGTTGGAGGCGATGGACCTGGTGGGTGTGCTGCGGCTGGTCGACACCCACCTGAGTGGTGACGCGCTGCAGTTCACGGCGCAGCGGGTCGACGCGATCTCGATGTTGTGGCGCCTGCACCTGTTGGGCGAGGACGTGAGCGCGGTCTTCAAGCAGGTGCTCGCCCAGTGGCCGCTCGACGATGCCGAGGCCGGCCACCATGCCTTCAACGACGTGCATGCGGTGCTGGCGTGGCTGGGCGCCGACGAGCCACAACGCGCCGAAGCCTGGGTCGCACGCTGTGCGGCGCGCGCGCTGGAGCCGGCCGACGCGCGCCGCAGTGACCATCTGGTCATGCGCGAAATCGGCCTTCCTTTGATGCGCGGCTTGTTGGCGCTGGCCCGCGGCGATGCCGACGGCGCGGTCGACACCATCTATCCCATGCGCAACCAGGCGCAGCGACTGGGCGGAAGCCATGCGCAGCGCGACCTCGTCGACCACACGCTGCTGGCCGCAGCGGCACAAGGCGGGCGCCGAGCGCTGGGCCACGCGTTGTTGAACGAGCGGCAGATGAGCAAACCGGTGACGCCGCTGATGCGCGAATGGATGGACCGGATGGCGGTGCCCGACACGCTGCGCGCTTGAAGGCGTTTCAGATGAACACCGAAGAAAGCCGCGACCAGCGTCTGCGATTGCTGGAAGACCACATCGGCCAGGCCATCGCCGAATCCGAGCGCAATGGCGAGTTGCGTTTCGCACCCAGTTACGGCAAGCCTCTGAACTTCGGCAACGGCTACGCGCAAACGCCGCAGGAACTGCGCATGGGCTACAAGATGCTGAAAGACGCCGGCGTGCTGCCGCCCGAAGTGCAGTTGATGCGCGACATCGAAGCGTTGCAGCAGGCCATCGAAGCCGCGCCGGAAGCGCCTGACGCGGCCGCGAAGCGCGAACGCATCGCCGCGCTGCGACAGCAGTTGGCGATGCGGCTGGAACGGCTGCGCATGACCGGCTCGCTTTGAATCGGACAGCCGGCCCGCGCCGGCAGCCCGAGGCTCACCCCGCCTTGAAGTCTTTGTTCCAGAACTCCAGGATGTCGGGTTTGCCTTCAGTCAGCCCTTTCAGGTCGTAGCCCTTGAGCAGCTTGATTTCGGACTCGGTGAAGCCCACCGGCTTCAGGTTGTCCGGCAACGCGGCGTTGGTGACCGTGGGTGCATAGCCCATCTTCGCGGCGAAACCGATCTGGCCTTGCGGGTCGAGCATCGCATTCAGGTACTCCCAGGCCGCGTCCTTGCTGCGGCTGTTCTTCGCCACCCCGGCTTCGAACGAAACCGGGATCGAGCCTTCCTTGGGAATCGCGAAACCCAACGGCAGGCCGCTCGCCTTCCACTGCAGGGCGCGTGCCTTCCACATGCAGGCCACCGCGATCTCACCCGACTTGAACGCGGAAGCCACGGCTTCGTTGGACGGGTAGATGCGCGGTGCGTTGGCCTTGATTTTCTTCAGGAAGCGCTTGCCGCCTTCGTAGCTCTTGGTGTCGCCACCGGCCCCCAGGCCGACAAACACCGCGTTGTAGAGATACAAGATGTCAGAGAAGCCGACCTGACCCTTCCACTTCGGGTCCAACAGCACCTCCAGAGAATCCGGCGGCGTCGGGAACTTCTCGGTGTTGTAGACCAGGGTCATCGCGCTGAAAATGTGCGGAATCGAATAGCTCGTCTTCAACGCCGGAATGGCGTTTGCCAACAGCGGAATCTTGGCGACATTCAGAGGCTCCAGCGTGCCTTGGCGCTCGGCGTCGTACATGTCGACTTCACCGAGCAGCGCGATGTCCATGCTGCCGCGGCGCGAGTTCTTCTCGGCCCGCAACTTGGTCACACGGTTGACCGCGTTGCCGGTGTCGTAGACCACCTGCACACCGTGCTTGTTGACGATCGGGTTGATGATCTGCTGCAGCAGGTTCTGGTAGTCGCCGCCCCAGGTTCCGACGACGATCTCGCCGTCGGCGGCATGCGCGAAGCCTGGCAGCGACAAGACGGCCGGTGCCAGCGCCAGGCCGGAAGCGGCATGGATGAAGCCGCGGCGATTCAGGTTTTTGATAGGCATGATTTCCTCTCGTAGAAGCGAACAAAGACGGGCATAACTTAAACGATCTTCAGCCGATCTTTAGCCGAGCATTTGCACCGGCGCGTCAGGCGCCGAAGCGCGGATCTGCGCCGCATCGACATCGCGGGCGATCACCACGATGCCATCAGGCGCATCGCGCTGCCGCGTCAGGCGCAGCGGCGCGCTGAAAGTGGTGCCGACCGACTGGATCAGGATCGGCTCGGCGCAATCGCTGACGCGCACCACGGCCTTGACCCGCAGCAGCCGCTCGCCGCAGAAGCCGGCCAGGTTATCCAGCCATTCCGAAAAATCGCTCCAGCAGATGCCGGGCTGCGCCCGGGCCGCCATCACGCGAATGCGCGGGTGGGCCAGGCTGGCGGATACCCGCCCCGTGGTCAGCGTCCGGGCGGCCAGCGCCGCCAGATCCCCGACACCCGAGGACGGCGCGAACGCGGCGTGCACGGCGCGTTGACGGTTGGCGTCGGCGATCACCGCGGCCAGCGGGTTCGATGCGGCGGCCTGTGCGGCCCGCGCTTGCAACTGCGGCGTCGACACCCGGTCGGTCTTGGTCAGCACGATGCGGTGCGCCGCGGCAAACTGCGCCAGGCTTTCGTCGGTTTGCGCCAGCGGCTCAATGTCGCGCGTGCAGTCGTCGGTGCACAGCACGGTCAGGCGCAGTCCGCGCTGCGCCAGTTCCGGGTCGGCCAGCGAAGCGATGATCGGCCCCGGCCGAGACAGCCCGCTGCACTCCAGCACCACGCGCTGCAACGGCCCGGCGCCTGCGGGGCGCGGCGCGTCGAGCAGCGCGCTCAGCGTGTGCACCAGGTCGCTGCGCAGCGAACAGCAGACGCAGCCGTTCGCCAGCAGCATCAAAGGCACGGGTTCGCGGCCGTTGTCGCTGTCGTTGGCGATGATGGCGCCGTCGATGCCGACCTCACCCACTTCGTTGACGATCACACCGGTGTCGGCCGCCGCCGGGTCACGCAGCCAGTCCACCAGCAGCGTGGTCTTGCCACTGCCGAGGAAGCCGCAGAGCAGGACCAGATCGATCGCCATGTCAGGGCGCCTGGCTTGCATCGCTACAAGGTGAGGTTGTGGGCGGAACCGTGAACGGCGGTCCTTCTGCATCGCCGGCCCAGCTCTCGGCCACCATCTTGCGCACGTCGGCCAGCAACTCGGCGGTGTCGTAGACCACGCCCGACTTGATGGTGGTGCGCAGGCAGCGCTGCCACTCCACCTGTGCGTTGGCGTCGTTCAGCCGCATGGCGCCGGTGCCGAACAGCAACTTGAAATCGGCGAGCGGGTTCTGGTCGTGGATCAGCAGGTCGGCGCGCTTCTGCACATCGATCGATCCGGTGTCGTCGTCGATGCCCAGCAGCGCTGCACCCTGCGACGTGGCGGCGCGCAGCACTTCCAGCGGGTGGAAGCCGGCTTCCTGCAGCAGTTCCAGTTCGCGCACGAAGCCGAAGCCGTAGATCTGGAAGATGAAGCCCGAATCGCTGCCGGCGCAAACGCGGCCACCCAGGTTCTTGTAGTCGTTGACGAACTGCATCCACAGCCGGTAGTTCTGCTTCCACTCGATCTCGTTGGTGGTGCTCCAGCGGTACCAGTAAGCGCCATGGCCGCCGCGCTGCGGCTGAAAGTACTTCCACACCGCCTTCCAGGTGTACTGGTCGTGCCAGTCGGCGCGACGCGCGCGCATCAGGTCGCGGTTGGCGTCGTAGATGTTGAAGGTGGGCACGAAGGTATGGCCCAGCTCCAGAAACTGCTCCATCACCTGGCGCCATTTCGCAGAGCCCGGCTGCGCCGCCTGCAGGAAGGTCTGGCCGGCGACGGCGAAGCGGTAGTACTCGTCGCTGTAGTTGTAGTCGGTGGGGAAGGACTGCACCACGCGGTCTTCGAACAACGCTTCGGGCAAGCCGTAGTAATGCTCCGAACTGGTCAGGCCCCAGCGTGCCGACTTCAAGGCATTGACGCGCGTGACCGCCATCTGCGCGTGGTGGCAACCCGAACGCAAGCCGAGTTGCCCCGCTTCGTCCAGCGCCGCTTCCATGATCGCCGGCGGTGCGCCGAAGAACTTGACGCCATCGGCCCCGCGCGCGGCCAGCTTGCGAATCCAGTCGCGCCCCTGCTCCGGTGTATGGATGGTCTTGACGCGGTCGTTCACTGCCGGAAACACCGAATGCACCACCAGCCGCGGCGCCGCGATCTGGTTGGCCGCCGACAGTTCGCGTTGCTCCAGCGTCCAGCCGAGTCCGCCCATCGCACCCATCTCGCGCACCGTCGTCACGCCGTGCGCCAGCCACAGGCGGTAGACATAATCGGCCGGCGGCACGATGCCGCTCATCGCGTGGTAGGGCGTGCCGATGTGGGCATGGGCGTCGACGAAGCCGGGCGTGACGAACTTGCCGTGGCAGTCGATCTCGTGGTCGCCGGGGCCCGGCCGGCGCTGCGGGTCGATCGCCTTGTGCGGGGTGCCGACGTTGACGAGCGCGGTGATGCGGTCGTTCTCGATCACGATGTCGACTGGCCCCCAAGGCGGCGCGCCGGTGCCGTCGATGATCGTCGCGCCGCGCAGGATCAAGCGCGGAAACGGGCCCAGGCCGCGGTCGCGCTTGACGGGCGCAGAAGGTGGGTGCCAACCTTTGGCGGCGTTGACATCGCGGCTCTCCTCGCCGACTTCGGAAGGCGCTGTGCCTGCAGAACGCTTCGGATCGTTCATGACGCGGCACCCTCCAGGCCTTCGTGTTCGACGACGCCGCCTTTCAGGATCAGCGCCAGGTGTTCACCTTGCCCCAGCAGGCACGACAAGTCGCGGTACGGGTTGCCGTCCACCAGCAAAAGGTCCGCGATGGCACCGACCTGGATGCGGCCGAGCCGGCCGACCTGGTTCAGCACCTCGGCCGCGGTGGTGGTGGCGCACTGAATCACTTCCTGCGCCGACAACACTTCGCGGCGGATACGGAACTCGTCGCTTTGCAGCCGCTGCGAAGGGCCGAGCAGGTCCGAACCGTAGCCCATCTTTACGCCGGCCCGCTTGTAGATTTCCAGCGACTTCAATCCGGCCGCGCGCACGGTTTCGATCTTGGCCACCGAGTCCGGCGGCAGGCCGTAGTCGGCACCTTCGGTGGCCAGCGCTTCGTAGGTCACGAGCGTGGGCACTACGAAGGCGCCCTTCGCCGTCATCAGCTTGGCCACCGGCTCGTCGATCAGGTTGCCGTGTTCGATGGTGCGCACGCCGTTGCGCACGGCGCGTTCGATCGCCTCGGCGGTGTAGGAATGCGCCATGACATAAGTCTGGCGACCGGCCGCTTCTTCGACGATGACGCGAATCTCTTCTTCGGAATAGCCGAAAGCGGCGATCGGGTCGGTGGGTGAAGCCACGCCGCCCGAAGCCATGATCTTGATCTGGTCGGCGCCCATCTGCAGTTCCTGGCGAACCGCCTTGCGCACTTCGTCGATGCCATCGGCCACGCGGCTGATCTCGCCGGCGCGAAAGCAGCAGCCGCAAAAGCTCATCGGACGCAGGTGGTCCGAGCGCGGGCGCGAATCACCATGACCCCCGGTCTGGCTGATGGCGTGGCCCGAGATGAAGAGCCGCGGTCCCTTGACCGTGCCTTCTTCGATCGCGCACTTCAAGCCCCAGCCTGCGCCGCCGGCGTCGCGCACGGTGGTGAAGCCGCGGCGCAGCATCGCCGCCATGATCGGAACCGAGCGCATCATCACCAGCGCGTCGGCCAGCACGCCTTGCGTGCTCAGGTTCAACTGCGTGGCCAGCACATGCACGTGCAGGTCGATCAGGCCCGGCATCAGGGTGCGCCCGGCGGCGTCGATGACGCGTGCCGCAGCGGCCTTGATCGGCCGGTCGGACACCTCTTTAATGAGGCCGTCTTCCACCAGCACATGCTGGTCTTCCTGCAGTTCGGCTTGCAGCGGGTCGAGCAGATTGGCGTTCTTGAAAAGGATCGAAGCCATGGGGATTCCGGGTTGAAGGACTGACTCAAGACGCCATGGTTTTGACGTAGCGGCGGTGGATCAGCCAGTTGGACAAGAGCGCGATCACGAGCGTGCCGCACACCAGGATCACCGCCAAGGCGGCGCCGAAAGGCCAGTTCGACGCACGGGTGATCTGGTCGTAGAGCGCCGGCGCCATCATCGTCAGGCCTGAGCCGCCCAGCAACACCGGCGTGGCATAGGCGTTCATGCACAGAATGAAGACCAGCATCGTGCCAGCCGCGACACCCGGCGCGGCGATCGGCAGCACCACGCGGTAGAAGGTGGTGAACGCATTCGCACCCAGGTTGCGCGCGGCTTCTTCGATCGACCCGTCCATGCCTTCGAGCACGCTCTGCAATGTCAGGATCAGATACGGCATGACGACTGCGGTGGTGCCGATGACGACCGCGGTCGGGGTGTACATCAGCGACAGTGG
>JALYUN010000182.1 GCA_030853725.1 Pseudomonadota bacterium
TGCCGGCGTCGGGGTGGGAAATGATGGCAAAGGTGCGCCGGCGGCGGACCTGCTCTGCGAGTGCGGCTGCTGACATGGTTTTCCTGGGCTGGCCACCGGCGCAGGCTCAGCGCTGGGGCAACCGCAGATTATCGCGGCGCCGATAATCTGCGCCCTGTGCTGGAAGAACCGGAATTCGTCGAACCGCCGCAATGGGCTGGCCTGTTGCCGGCGGCCGTTTGCGCCGCTCTGGCGGGCCGAGCGGTACGGGTGTTTCGCGTCGACCCGCTGGCCTCGGACACCGTGGTCTTCAGCGAGCGCTATGGCTTCGGGCTCGACGACTGCGCCAACACCATCCTGCTGCGCATCAAAATCGGCGGCAAGCTGCAACTGGCGGCGGTGGTGGGCCTGGGGTCGCGCCGGCTCGACATCAACGGTGCGGTCAAGGCGGTGCTCGGCGCGCAGCGCCTCTCTTTCGCACCGGCGGACGACGCGTCAAGCTACACCCAGATGGAATTCGGCGGCATCACCGCCTTCGGTTTGCCGGCCGGCTGCCGCGTGCTGGTGGACAGCGCCGTGCTGCAACGACCACAAGTCGTGATGGGTGCCGGTGTGCGGGCCGCGAAGTTGCTGCTGCCGCCCGCCGAGCTGGCAGCGTTGGCGGGCGTTACGGTAGCGCCGCTGTGCGCGGCGCCGCCCTTGGTCACAGGCTGAAGGCGGCCCGCCTCAGGAATCGGCCAGAAGGCTGCGCAGCATCCACGCGTACTGTTCGTGACTCGCCATGCGCTGCGTCAGCAGGTCGGCGGGGGGTTCGTCGCTGGCCTTGTCGGCCATCGGGAAGATGGTGCGAGCGGTGCGTGCCACGGCTTCATGGCCGTCGACCAGGGTGCGCACCATCTCCATCGCCTCGGGCGACTTCAGTTGTGCGGGGTCAGGTAGAGCGTGTAGGTGTCGGCCAATACCCGCGACAGGCCTTCTGCGATGGCGCCGCGGTCTTTCTCACGGATGCCGATGTCGATCATCGGCACACCGGCGCCCAGAAAGGCCGGGGCGGCTTGCTTTTCTTGATCATGCGGAATGCTCCTGGGGTTGGACGCGCAACGCGTCGGGAATCCTGACCGATCCGAGCGATCTGCAGCGATTCAGCCAGTCAGCCGCTTCACACCCGCGAGCTTGCAGGCGTAGACGGCATTGCGCAGCGCGGCGATGGCTTCGTAGCGCGGAAAGCTGCGCCGCCACACCAGCACCACGCGCCGCGTCGGCACCGGGGGCGTGAACTTCACATAGCGGATGTTCGGATCGGGCTCGACCGGCACGCTCAACTGCGGCACCACCGTCACGCCCATGCCGGAGGCCACCATGTACTTGATGGTTTCCAGTGAAGAGCCTTCAAAGGTCTTGCGGATACCCTCGGCGTCCTTGTAGTCCGGGCTCGCGAAGCGCCCGTACTCGGGGCAGACCTGCAGCACATGATCGCGAAAGCAATGGCCCGTACCCAGCAAAAGCATCGTCTGCGCCTTCAACTCGTCGGTGCTGATTTGCTTGCGCTTCGCGAGCGCATGGCCCACCGGTACGGCCGCCATGAAAGGTTCGTCATACAACGGCGCCACCGCCAGGCCGGCGTCGGGAAAGGGTTCGGCAATGACAGCGCAGTCGATCTCGCCATTGCGCAGCATCTCCAACAGCCGCACTGTGAAGTGCTCCTGCAGCATCAGCGGCATCTGCGGTGTGCGCTCGATCACCTTGCGCACCAGCTCGGGCAGCAGATAGGGACCGATGGTGTAGATGATGCCCACGCGCAGCGGCCCCGCGACCGGATCCTGCCCGCGCTTGGCAATGTCCTTGATGGCGGCGGCCTGCTCGATCACCTGCTGCGCCTGGCGCACGATCTCTACACCCAGCGGCGTGACGCTGACCTCTGCGGCGCCGCGTTCGAACAGCTTCACCGCGAGTTCGTCTTCGAGTTTCTTGACGGCCACCGACAGCGTCGGCTGGCTGACGAAGCAAGCGTCGGCAGCACGGCCGAAGTGCTTTTCTCTGGCGACTGCAACGATGTACTTGAGTTCGGTCAGGGTCATTACCGGATTGTCATTGCGCTTTGCGGTACGGTGAATGCCGATCAAGAAGGAGTACCTGCAATGGCGAAGAAGGAAGAAACGATCTGGGTGCTGGTGGCCGACGAGGCGATTGCACGGCTGCTGCAACACCCGGATGACGGCAGCGACCTGGTCCCCGTCGAAGAAATGACCGACCCGAAGGCGCATGCCCGCAACGCCGAACTGCGCCACGACGCCCACGGCCGGCGCGAGGGTGGCCAGCCCGCCACGCGGCCCGGTTCCGGTCAGCCGCAAGGGGCTGCTGCCAATGCCACCACCTCAGCCGGGCCGAACGAGAAGCACCAGGAAGCCGAGCTGTTCGCACGCACTGTGGCGCAACGCCTGACCGAGCGGTTGCAACAGCGCCGCTTCACCGAATTGCAAATCGCCGCCGCGCCGCGCTTCCTGGGGCTGCTGCGCAAGGCGTTGTCGCAACAAGTGGCCGCCACGGTGACGCGCGAGCTCGACAAGGACCTGATCCACGAAAGCACTGCCGAGCTGAGCCAGCGCTTCTTCAGCGACCCTGCCTGATTGCAGCTGCGGGGTCGCCCGCAATTCAAGCTTTCAGATAGTCGGCCCGACTGCCCAGCCAGCGCGCAACGTGTTCCACCGCTGCCGCCGGATAGTCGCGCAGTAAATCGGGCGCTACCGCGCGCGCCTGCTGCAGCAAGGTACTGTCTTCGGCCAGGTCGGCGAATCGCAACAGCGCGTCGCCGCTCTGGCGCGCGCCCATGAACTCTCCGGGCCCGCGTATGGCCAGGTCGCGGCGCGCGATCTCGAAGCCGTCGGTGGTTTCGGCCATGGCTTTGAGCCGCGCCTTCGCGGTGGCCGACAGCTGCGCGCCGTACAGCAGCACGCAGACGCTGGCCGCTGCACCGCGCCCGACGCGGCCGCGCAGTTGGTGCAGTTGTGCCAGGCCGAAGCGCTCGGCGTGCTCGACCACCATCAGGCTCGCGTTGGGCACGTCCACGCCGACCTCGATCACGGTGGTCGCCACCAGCAACTGCATCTGGCCTTCGGTGAAGAGCGACATCACCGCGGCTTTCTCGGCTGCCGCCATGCGGCCGTGCAGCAGCCCGACCCGCGCACCGGGCAGCGTCTCTTGCAGCTCGGCCTGCAGTTCAGCGTGCGTGGTGGTGGCGTTCTGCAGATCCAGGTGCTCGCTTTCTTCCACGAGCGGGCAAACCCAATACACCTGCCGGCCCAGCGCCAGCTCGTCTCGCACGCGCGCCACCACCTGTGCGCGCCGGCGGTCGGCGAACAGCTTGGTGAGGATCGGCGTGCGGCCGGGCGGCAACTCGTCCAGGGTGCTGACCGCCAGATCGGCGTAGTAGCTCATTGCAAGCGTTCGCGGGATCGGTGTGGCGCTCATCATCAACAGATGCGGCTCCAGGTTCTGGTCATCCAGCTTCTGCCGCAGCGACAGCCGCTGCGCGACGCCGAAGCGGTGCTGCTCGTCCACCACCGCCAGGCCGAGCCGCGCAAAATTCACGTCGTGCTGGATCACCGCGTGCGTACCCACCACCAGCATGGCCTCGCCGCTTTCGACCTGTTCGACCATGGCCGCGCGCGGTTTGCCCTTGCGGCTGCCGGTGAGCCACGCAACCGTGATGCCGAGCGGCTGCAACCAAGTGACCAGCTTCCTGAAATGCTGGTCGGCCAGGATCTCGGTCGGTGCCATCAGTGCGCATTGCCAGCCGGCGTCGATGGCGGTGCAGGCGGCCAATGCCGCCACCACCGTCTTGCCCGATCCCACATCGCCCTGCAGCAGCCGGTGCATCGGTTGCGGCAGCGCCAGGTCGCTGCCGATCTCAGCTACAACCCGTTGTTGCGCGCTCGTCAGGGCAAAGGGCAGCGCAGCCGACAAGCGCTCGGCCAGACCGCCGCTGCGGTGTCGCATGGCCGGTGCGGCCAGCGTGGCGCGCGCGGCTTGTGCCTGTGCTTGCGAAAGCTGTTGCGCCAGCAGTTCGTCGAACTTCAAGCGCTGCCACGCCGGATGGCTGTGGTCTTCGAGGGTGTCGAGATCGGTACCGGCCGGCGGCTGGTGCAGCAGCCGCACCGCATCACGGAAGCTCGGCAGCCCGGCCGGCACGGCCCCTGTCGGCAAGATTTCGTGCAGACGGGCGCGCTGCAGCGCCGAACCGACAGCTTTGCGCAGATAGGCCTGCGGCAGTTGCGCAGACGCCGGGTACACGGGGGTGAGTGTCAGCGGTAGCGGCGATTCGGTGGTCACGGCGCGAAAGTCCGGGTGCAGCATCTCGCGCCCCAGAAAGCCGCCGCGAACCTCACCCCGCACACGCACCAGCTGACCTGCCGCCAGCGTCTTCTGGTTCGACGGGTAGAAGTTCAAGAGCCGCAGCGTCAACTCGGCACTGCCGTCGGAGAGCCGCGCCACGAGCTGGCGCCGCGAGCGTGTCTCGACGCGGCAGTCCAGGACAGTGCCCTGCACCTGCGCGGTGTCGCCTTCGCGCAGGCTGGCGATCGGCACCAGACGGGTTTCGTCCACATAGCGCATCGGCAGATGCAGGGCCAGGTCGATGTCGCGCCGCAGGCCCAGCTTGTGCATGGCGCGCGCCGGTGCCGACAGCTTGTCGGCACCGGGCTTCGGTGCGGCTTTCGGCGTGTCTTTCAGCGTGTCTTTTGGCGTGCCGTTCGGCGAAGTCGGGATCGGCATGGAACAATTTTGATCGTTGATGCCGCGGCCCACCGCGCGCTTGTACCAACCGACTCCCTGATGCCCGAGTTCACCGTCGCCGATTTCGACTACGTACTGCCGCCGGAGCTGATCGCGCAGCAGCCGGCGCGTGAACGCACCGGCTCGCGCCTGCTCGACGGTCGCGGCAGCGTGCCGGCGGACCGGCGCTTCAGCGAACTGCCTTGGCTGCTGCGTGCAGGCGATCTGCTGGTGGTCAACGACACCCGCGTGATCCACGCCCGGTTGCTGGGTCAGAAGCCCACCGGCGGCGCGGTGGAAGCGCTGGTCGAGCGCGTGTTGCCGAACCATGAAGTGCTGGCCCACCTGCGAGCCAGCAAGTCGCCGCGCGCCGGCAGCATCGTGCGCTTTGGCGACGCGTTCGACGCCGTGGTGCTCGGCCGTGCCGGACCCGACGATGCGTTGTTCCACCTGCGCTTGCCCGACGACCCCTTCGTGCTGATGCAGCGCCACGGCCAAGTACCGCTGCCGCCCTACATCACCGAGAGCAACGCCGCCGAAGACGAACGCCGCTACCAGACGGTGTTCGCCGCCAAGCCCGGCGCGGTGGCCGCGCCGACCGCTTCGCTGCACTTCGACGAAGCGCTGCTGGATGAGATCGCGCAGCGCGGCGTTCGGCGGGTCAGCGTCACTTTGCATGTGGGTGCCGGCACCTTCCAGCCAGTGCGCAGCGAACGCATCGCCGAGCACCGCATGCACAGCGAGTGGATCGACGTGGGCGCAGAAACCGTGGCCGCGATCGAGGCCACGCGCGCAGCGGGTGGGCGCATCGTGGCCGCCGGCACGACCACATTGCGAGCGTTGGAGTCGGCCGCGCACCAGAACGGCGCCGGCCGCTTGCAGCCGATGCAGGGTGAGACCGACATCTTCATCACACCGGGATTCGAGTTCCGCGTCGTCGACCTGCTGCTGACGAACTTCCACCTGCCGCGCAGCACGCTCCTGATGCTGGTGAGCGCGTTTGCAGGACACGCGCGCATACAGGCGCTGTACCGCCATGCCGTGGAGTCGCGCTATCGCTTCTTCAGCTACGGCGATGCGATGCTGATTGGCCCACGCCCGTAGCGCCTTCGGCGCTCCCCCTGAAAAGGGGGCGCTCCTGGCGGCCCGGCAAAGCCGGCTCCGCGGCGGCCACTCGGTTCGGTCTGCACACCGCGGACAATCTGGGCGATGCTGCATTTCGAACTGCTCAAGACCGCCGCGAACAGCCACTCCCGCCGAGGCCGGTTGACGCTGAACCACGGCGTGGTCGAGACCCCGGTCTTCATGCCGGTGGGCACCTACGGCACCGTCAAGGGCGTGCTGCCGCGATCGCTCGAAGAAATGGGCGCGCAGATCATTCTCGGCAACACCTTTCATTTGTGGATGCGGCCGGGCATGGACGTCGTGCGGGCCTTCGGCGGACTGCATGGCTTCGAACGCTGGAGCCGGCCGATCCTCACCGACAGCGGCGGCTTCCAGGTCTGGAGCCTTTCCGGTGCCGACGGCAAGGCGCGGAAGATCTCGGAAGAAGGCGTGCACTTTGCTTCGCCGGTGAACGGCGACACGCTGTTCCTGACACCCGAAGTCAGCATGCAGATCCAGACCGTGCTGAATTCCGACATCGTGATGCAGTTCGACGAGTGCACGCCGTACGAGACTGCCGGCCGTCTGACCACCGAAGACGAAGCGCGCACTTCGATGGCGCTGTCGCTGCGCTGGGCCTCGCGCTGCAAGGCGGAATTCGAACGGCTCGAGAACCCGAATGCGTTGTTCGGCATCGTTCAGGGCGGCATGCACCCGTCGCTGCGCGAAGCCTCGCTCGAAGCGCTGACCGAGCTCGACCTGCCCGGCTATGCCATCGGCGGCGTCAGCGTGGGTGAGCCGAAAGAACAGATGCTGCAGATCATGGCGCACACGCCGCACCGTCTGCCCCCACACAAGCCGCGCTATCTGATGGGCGTGGGCACCCCCGAAGATCTGGTCGAAGGTGTGTTTCAAGGCGTGGACCTGTTCGACTGCGTCATGCCCACCCGCAACGCCCGCAATGGCCACCTCTTCACGCGCTTCGGTGACCTGAAGCTGCGCAACGCGCGTCACCGTGCGGACCCGGCGCCGATCGACGCCACCTGTTCCTGCCACGCCTGCGCCAACGGCTTCAGCCGCGCCTACCTGCACCACCTGGAACGCTGCGGCGAAATGCTGGCGCCGATGCTGGCCAGCATCCACAACCTGCACTACTACCTGAACCTGATGCGGGAAGTGCGCCAGGCACTGGACGAAGACCGTTTCGACCCGTGGCGTGCGCAGTTCGCGCAGGACCGTGCCCGAGGGGTTTAAGCACGGTGTGCTGCGGTTCGATCAAAGCCGCGCTTCAACATCGCATTTCGCAAAAGACCCTTAACAAGAATGAATTGTCATTACCGTATCATTCGTCGAAGGCTGCACGACAGAGCCGGCGCGACCTGAACGACCACTGCGGCCTGGGCCAGAAATGAGGCCTGTCCTGCGGTGTTCGGTCGGGCTCCAGGCTCTTTCGGCTTTGTTGCAAACCGGTCACCACGATTTGAGATGAACGCTTCCAAGCTGAAGCCGCGAAGACTGCTCGCTGTGGCCGTGCTGGGGCTGCTGTTGCTGTTCGGGCAGCAACATGCCACACGCCACTGGCTGTCGCATGCTATCGACGCGACCCATGCCAAGGCGCCAGGGTCGGTACCGCAGCCGCATTGCGATGCGTGCGATGGCCTGGCGGCGTTCGGCGCGGCGATGCCTGCGCCGTTGGTGGTGCTCCCGCCAGCACCAGCGCCGATCGAAGGGGTCGAGCTGCCGACCCGAAGCGTAC
>JALYUN010000185.1 GCA_030853725.1 Pseudomonadota bacterium
GGTCAAGGCACAGGGCGCGGCAGGCTACGCGGATTCGACGCTGCCGACTTCCGATTCGACAAACTGATCGCCGTTGCCGGAGCCGGCTGGCCCGGGCTTCACGTCTGTGCCATCAACGCCCGGTCGCAACCTTGCCGAGTTCGATCTTGGCGATCGCATTGCGGTGAACTTCGTCGGGTCCGTCGGCAAAGCGCAGGGTGCGGGCATTTGCGTAGAAATGCGCCAGCGGAAAGTCCTGACACATGCCGCCGCCGCCGTGCACCTGCATCGCCCAGTCGATCACCTGGCACGCCATCGTCGGCGCCACCACCTTGATCATCGCGATCTCAGCCTTCGCACCTTTGTTGCCGGCCACATCCATCATCCACGCCGCTTTCAACGTCAGCAGCCGGGCTTGATCGATCATGCAGCGCGCTTCGGCGATGCGCTCGCGGGTCACGCCCTGCTCGGCCACGGTCTTGCCGAAGGCAGTGCGGCGGGTGGCGCGTTCGCACATCAGCTGCAGTGCGCGTTCGGCCACACCCACCAGCCGCATGCAGTGGTGGATGCGTCCGGGGCCGAGCCTGCCTTGCGCGATCTCGAAGCCGCGGCCTTCGCCCAGCAGGATGTCGCTGGCCGGTACGCGCACGTTCTTGAATTCGATCTCCATGTGGCCGTGTGGTGCGTCGTCGAAGCCCAGTACCGACAGCGGCCGCATCACGGTAATCCCCTTCGTATCGGCAGGCACCACGATCATCGACTGCTGCGAATGGCGCGCCGCCTGCGGGTCGGTCTTGCCCATGAAGATGTAGACCGCGCAACGCGGGTCGCCGGCGCCGCTGATCCACCACTTGCGACCGTTGATGACGTAGTCGTCGCCGTCGCGCTCGATTCGCGACTCGATGTTGGTCGCGTCAGACGACGCCACCGCCGGCTCGGTCATCGCGAAGGCGCTGCGGATCTCACCGGCCAGCAGCGGCTTCAACCAGCGTTCGTGGTGGGCTTCGGTGCCGTAGCGCACCAGCACTTCCATGTTGCCGGTGTCGGGTGCGGAACAGTTGAAGACCTCGGGAGACCACGGCACCGCGCCCATGATCTCGGCCAGTGGCGCGTATTCCTGGTTCGACAGGCCGGCGCCCAGGTGGCTGGCGTCGTTGTCGGTGGCCGAACCCGCAACTTCGGCTCGCGGCGGCAGGAACAGGTTCCACAAGCCGGCATCGCGGGCCTTCGGCTTGAGCTTCTCGATCGTGTGCAACGGTGTCCAGCGCTTGCCTGCGGCAGTGTTCGCTTCCAGTTCGCTGTGGTAGTCGGCCTCGGCCGGGTAGACATGCGCTTGCATGAAACTGGTGAGCCGCTTCTGCAGGTCCGCGGTGCGAGTTGAGTAGCCGAAATCCATGCGGTTCTCCTTTGTGGTCGTCGGTCGAGGTTCAGGCGGCCGACGCGTCGTGCCGCTGCGCGAAGTCCCAGGCCATCTGCGCGAGTGAGCGGGTGGCGGCACCACTGGCCCGCGCCTGTGCGCTGGCGGCGGTGCCGTCGAGCACGCGGCGCGCAATGCCCTGGGTGATCGAAGCCAGCCTGAACAGGTTGTAGGCCAGATAGAAGTTCCATTCGACGGCAAGGGCCTCGGCGTCGAAACGGCCGCTGCGTTCACAGTAGCGGCGGATGTAGCTGGCTTCGTCGGGAATGCCGAGTGCGGCCAGGTCGACTCCGCCGATGCCGCGGAACACGCCGGGCGGAATGTGCCAGGCCATACAGTGGTAGCTGAAGTCGGCCAAGGGGTGGCCGATGGTGGACAGCTCCCAGTCCAGCACCGCGATCACACGCGGCTCGCTGGCGTGGAACACCAGGTTGTCGAGCCGGAAGTCGCCGTGCACCACCGACACCTGAGTAGGGTCCCGCGCGCCGGGCGGCAGGTGCTGCGGCAGCCAGTCGATCAATCGTTTCATCTCGTCGATCGGCTCGGTCTGCGAAGCCAGGTACTGCTTGCTCCAGCGCGCGGTCTGGCGTTCGAAGTAGTTGCCCGGGCGGCCGTGGCTGGTCAGCCCCGCGGCGTCGACATTCACGCCATGCAATGCGGCGATAACGCGGTTCATCTCGTCGTAGATCGCCCCGCGTTCGGTGGTGCTGCAGTCCGGCAGTGTCTGGTCCCAGAGTACGCGGCCGTCCATGAAAGCCATCACGTAGAAGGCGCGGCCGATCACGGTTTCGTCTTCGCACAGCAAGTGCATGCGCGGCACCGGCACGGCGCTGTGCTGCAGGGCGTCCATCACGCGGAATTCGCGCTCGATCGCATGGGCCGAAGGCAGCAGCCTGGCAGTCGGGCCGGGCTTGGTGCGCAGCACGTAGGCGGCGCCCGGTGTCAGCAACTTGTAGGTCGGGTTCGACTGGCCGCCCTTGAATTGCTCGACCTGGAGCGGGCCGGCGTAGCCCGGCAGATGCTGCCTCAGGTAGGCGTCCAGCGCGGTTGTGTCGAAGGCGTGGCTGGCCGCGGGCTCTTTGGTTCCGGTGAACTGTTGCATGGCCTTGATCGGCTTCGGTTGGGTGGCGTCACGGGGCTCGGCAGAGGGCTGTCGAACCCGGATTGTAGGAAGCCGGGTCGGGGCCCCTGCGCCCCGTGCAAAGCGCCACGGAATGCGGGCTGATCCCGAGGCAACTGCCCGAAACCCGCATGCTAGAGTCGTTTGGAACTGTGTCCCCGGCCCGTACCACTTCCGACTCGATGCCCTGAATGTTGAACGTGCGGCCCTGGCTCAGGTTGGTCGTTGCCGCTGCCCTCAGTGCATCGGCGCTGTCCGCATCGGCTGCCGGGTTCGGCAACGGTGGCTCCGGCGCGGTGCTCGGCCAGCGGCTGTCGTTCAATGTCTCGTTTCGGGTCGATGCCGGGGACACGTTGACGCCGAACTGCGTCAAAGCCGATGTTCAGTTCGGCGATCGCCGGATACCGGCCTCGCAGATCACAACCGCCCTGGAAATGCAGACCGCCGATCTGGCCCGCATTCGCGTCCAGACCGAAAGGCCGGTTGACGAACCGGTGGTGGACGTGGTGCTGGTGGCAGGCTGCTCCGCGCCGCAGTCGCGTCGCTTCGTGCTCTTTGCCGACCCCCCGCGCACGGTGCCGGTGGCTGCCGCGCTCGCCACGCCAGCGCCGCAGTCGGTGGTCGCAGCGCTGACTGGTACAGCCAGTGCGCCGGTCGACGCGTACCCCCGGGCAGGTTCTTCCGGCGGCATCCGCGACGATGTGTCGGGCCTGGGTCAACGTGCCGTCGCAGCGTCGCCCCGCATGGCCGAGCCGCGCCGGCGCGTGGCTGCGATCCGGTCGCAGTCCCAGGCCGAAGGGGCCGGGCGTCGGCGCAGCAAACAGAAGGCGCGCCCGGTGCGAGCCCGCGTTGCTGCGACCGCGCCGGTCGCAGCGGCCGCGCAGAAAACGAACTCGACACCGCGACTCGAACTCGACTTTGCACAACCGCTGCGCGGCCAGCCCGATGCGATCGACGCTGCCCTGGCGGCGGTGTCCGAAGCGGCCAGCGCCACGCAAGCGGCTTCGGAAGCGTCTCAGCAAGCGGCATCCGCAGCCAGTGCTCGAATTGCCGCGCTGGAACGCGACATCGAACAGATGCGCAATGAAGCGCGCCGCAATCAGGCCGCGGCGTCACAGTGGCAGTCGCGTCTGGCGGCTGCGGAAAGTGCCCGGTACTGGCTCTGGCCGCTGTTGCTGCTGACCTTGGTATTGGCCGCGTTGGCAGCCTGGCTGTCGTGGCGGCTGGCAATGTCTGAACGGCGTCGTCAGGCCCCCTGGCGTGACCTGGCGGCCGAGCTGGCTCCGGTCGCAGCGGGCCCGGCAGCCCGTCTGGGCGAGCCGACGCCGTTCGTAACCTCTTCCGCGCGTACGCCCGGACACGACCCCGCCCATCGGCGGGGCACACCGGCGTGGCCGCCGCCGGCCCCGCCGGACTCGTTGCCAGCCTTCGATGATCGCGACACCGTGTCGATGCGGACGGCGCGCGCCGAGATGGCGGCGCCGAGCTTCCTGCTGGAGCCGGCGGGCGTCACCGTACAGAGCCCGGTGGGGGCCAGTGAACGCACGCTGCCCTATCCGCCGAACGCAACCCCTTTGCTCACCGAGCCCGCACCCGCGCGCGATGTTTCGATCGAGGAATTGATCGACCTGGAACAACAGGCCGAATTCTTCGTGGTGCTGGGCCAGGACGAAGCCGCCATCGACCTGCTGGTGGACCACCTGCGCGAAACCGGCGGCAGCAGCCCGCTGCCCTATTTGAAACTGCTGGAGATCCATCACCGCCGCGGGGAGCGAGACGAGTTCGAGCGCACCCGTGTGCGCTTCAACCACCGTTTCAATGCCTATGCGCCCGAATGGGAGCTGGGGCTGCACAGTGGGCGTGCGCTTGAGGACTACAGCGGCGTGGTGCCGCGGTTGCAGCAGGTCTGGCCGAAGCCGCTGGACGCCATGGCCGAACTGGAAGCCTTGCTGTTCGGCAAGTCGCGAGGTGACCTGTTCGATTTACCGGCTTACCGCGAGGTGCTGTTCTTGTACAGCCTGGCGCGCGACCTGCTGGACCGCGATGCCGTCGAGTCGGGCGACGTCGATCTGTTGCTGCCGATGGCCGATGGCACCGAATTCGGCAGCACGGCGCCGACGCCTTTCATGGCGATGGAGTCCGACGACGAGATCGAGCGCGCAGGCCCGCAGACCCTGCCGATGGCGCCGGTGGATGTCGACCTGTCGACCGAACCGACGCGCCCGGCGAGCATCTTCGACCTGTTGCACGACACCCCAGTGCCGCGCCGCTGAGAACACCCTGGGTTGCGCCCACAGCGTCAAGTCCGATGGGTAAAACCCGATTTGTCAGGCTCGCTGCGTCAACCCCCTTGCATCAATCACAGTGCATCAAATGCGTTGCGTCAGATGCTTTGCAAACGGCGCAGCGCTTCGTCAAGCGTGTCGTCGCGCTTGGCGAAGCACAGCCTGGCCAGTCCTTGCTCGAAACCGTCGGCGTAAAACGCCGACACCGGAATCGCCGCCACGCCGATTTCGCGCGTGAGCCATTCGCAGAACGCGGCTTCGCCGAGGCTGCTGACCGAGCGGTAGTCCACCAACTGAAAGTAGCTGCCGGCGGTGTGCAACGGCCTCAGCCGGGTACTTGCCAGACCGGCGACGAACCGGTCGCGCTTGCGCTGATAGAACGCGGGCAGTTCACGTTGCGGTGTCGGGTCGGCCATGTAGCGCGCCAGCCCGTGCTGCATCGGGGTGTTGACGGTGAAGACGTTGAACTGGTGCACCTTGCGGAACTCGGCTGACATCACCGCCGGTGCCGCCACGTAGCCGACCTTCCAGCCCGTCACGTGAAAGGTCTTGCCGAAGCTGGACACCACGAAAGCGCGCTCGGCCAAGCCGGGCACCGACGCCGCGCTGGTGTGTGGCAGTCCGTCGTAGACCATGTGTTCGTAGACCTCGTCTGAGATCACGAGCGCGTTGGTCGGCGCCAGCAGCTCGGCCAGCGTCTGCATTTCTGCTGCGGTCCACACGGTTGCGCTCGGGTTGTGCGGGCTGTTCAGGATCAGGAGCCGGGTGCGCGGCGACAGCGCCGCCGCAATGCGCTCGAAGTCGGGCCTGAAGCTGCCCGGTGTCAGCGGCACCGGCACCACCCTGGCGCCAGCCAGTTCGATGTTCGGCACATAGCTGTCGAAGCAAGGTTCGAGCACGATCACTTCGTCGCCGGGCTGCACGCTGCACAACACCGCGGTCAGGATCGCCTGCGTGGCGCCGGCGGTGATGGTGATCTCGGTGGCCGGGTCGTACGACCTGCCGTACAAGCTGGCGATCTTGGCGGCGATGCGTTCGCGCAGCGGCAACACGCCGCTCATCGGCGGATATTGATTCAGCCCCTCTTGCATCGCTGCCGTCACGTGCGAGAGCAGCGCCGGGTCGCAGTCGAAGTCGGGAAAGCCCTGCCCGAGGTTGACGGCGCCATGCTGCTGCGCAAGGGTCGACATCACCGTGAAGACGTTGGTCCCGATGTCGGGCAGGCGGCTGCGAATGGCAGGTGCCGAAGTCGCGTGGAAGGCGTGGCGCAGGTCGTTCATTCGGTGGAAAGGTCAGAGTTGGTAGTCGGAGCCGCGGCCGGCCATGGCGGCCTGTATCACCGCCGGTGTCAGTCGGGCCGAGAGGGTTTCGGTAAAGGCCAGTACGAACTGGCGCAGATAGGCGCCGCGCTTGAATGCCACGCGGGTGAGGTTGCTACCGAACAGGTGGCCGAGCGGGCGCCAGACCAAGTCGGCGTGGTCGGACTCGGCGGCTCCAGCTGCACCAGCGGCGTCCAGGTGGCGCATCGCCAGCTCCGTCACCACGCCGACCCCGAGCCCGAGCCGCACGTAGGTCTTGATGACGTCGGAGTCGATCGCCTCCAGCGCCACCGTCGGCGTCAGACGTTCGCGTTCGAATGCCGCGTCGATGCGCGAGCGGCCGGTCACCGTCGGGTGGTACAGCACCAGCGGATGCGCCGCCAGTTGCGCCAGCGTCGGCCGTTCGACCGCAGCCAGCGCATGGCCTGCCGGCACCACCATCACATGTTGCCATTCGTGGCAGGGCAGGCTGATCAGATCGGGGTGCGCGGCCAGTGCTTCGGTCGCCAGGCCGAGTTCGGCCACGTCGTCCAGCAGCATTCGCACCACCTGATCGGGCATGCCCTGGTGCAGCACCACTTGCACCTTCGGGTATCGCTTGCGGTGCGCGGCCACGGGGTCGGGCAGGAAGTAGCGGGCCTGGGTGTGGGTGGTGGCGATCGACAACGTGCCCGCATCCTGCTTGGAATACTCGTCGCCGATGCGGCGCAGGTTGGCGACCTCGCCCATGATGGCTTCGATCGACTTCAGCACCTGCAGCCCGGGCTCGGTGACGCGCTTGATGCGCTTGCCGTGGCGGGCAAAGATGTCCACGCCCAACTCTTCTTCCAGTTCGATGATGGCTTTGCTGATGCCCGGCTGCGAGGTGTGCAACGCTCTAGCGGTTTCTGTCAGGTTCAGGTTGCGGCGCACCGCTTCCTGCACGAATCGAAACTGGTGCAGGTTCATGCAGCGGCACGGCCGGTTGCGAGCGGCACCATGGCCGCGGCGGCGCTGGCCATGGCTTCGATCACCGCCGGCTGCTCGCCCACCACCGCATGCAGCTCGAAGTGCACGCTGCGGTGCTC
>JALYUN010000192.1 GCA_030853725.1 Pseudomonadota bacterium
CGTCAAGCTGGCGATCGTGATGCTGAAAGCCGGCGTCGACGCGGAGCGGGGCGCGCAGTTGCTGCAGGGCGCCGAAGGCAGCGTGCGTGCAGCGCTGCAGGCAGCGTCGGACGCCGCCGGCGCCGGCGCCTGAGTCTGAGTCTGGGTGACCGGGCCGTGACGAAGCAGCGGCGATGGTTCCGCGGCGATGCCTGAGTGGCCATGACCCAGCGCCTGCGTTCGCTCGACATCTTCCGCGGCGCCGCCGTGGCGCTAATGATCCTCGTCAACAACCCCGGCAACTGGAGCCACCTGTATGCGCCGCTGGACCACGCGGCCTGGCACGGCCTGACGCCTACCGACCTGGTATTTCCGTTCTTCCTGTTCGCAGTCGGCAACGCGCTGGCGCTGGTGCTGCCGGCGCTGCGCAGCCAGCCGGCTTCGGTCTTCTGGTGGCGCACCGCGCGGCGCACGGCGCTGATTTTCGCGATCGGGCTGTTCCTCAACGCGACGCCGTTCGTGCGGTGGGACGAAGCCGGCGATCTGGTGATGCGTCACGGGGACACGCTGCGCATCATGGGGGTGCTGCAGCGCATTGCATTGGCTTTCGGCGCTGCGGCGCTGATCGTCTGGCTGGGCGGCCGCCGCGGTGCGCTGTGGGCGACGGTGCTCCTGTTGTTGGGCTACTGGGCCGCGTGTCTGGCCTTCGGCGACCCGGCCGATCCGTACAGTCTGACGGGATGGTTCGGTACTGCGCTCGACAAGGCGGTGCTGGGTGCCAGCCACCTCTACCGCGGCGAAGGCGTGGCCTTCGATCCCGAAGGGCTGGCCAGCACCGCGCCGGCCATCGCGCAGGTGTTGCTGGGCTGGTGGGTCGGCGAGCGCTTATTGCGTCAACCGTTGGACCACGCGTTGCTCGCGCGTTTGTTTGCTTGGGCCACCGTGCTGCTGGTGGTGGCCTACGCGTGGCAACTCGTGTTGCCGCTGAACAAGAAGATCTGGACGCCGAGCTATGTGTTGATGACCACCGGCTATGCCACGCTCGTGTTGGCCGTGTTGCTGCTCCACATCGAAGCCACAGGCCGCGCCGTTCCAAGCGCGTTGCGGGTGTTCGAAGCCTTTGGCCGCAACCCCTTGTTCGTGTTCGTGCTGAGCGGTTTCGTGCCGCGGGTGCTGGCGCTGGTTCGTTGGCACGACGGGGTCAGTGCCGACGGCCAGCCGCAGTGGACGAGCCCATTACCCTGGGTCTACCAGCATGGCTTCGCCGACATCGGCACAGATCCGCGCATCGGCTCGCTGCTGTTTGCCGTTGCGAACCTGGCGGTCTATGCCGCGCTCGTGGTAGGGCTGGATCGGCGCCGGATCTACGTTCGGGTTTGAAGCTCGCCAGCGAGTGTTGCGCAGCGGGTTTCTAGAATGCCTTTTTCAAGCCACGAGCCTAACCCCACCATGATCGTCGAGCGCATCTGGACCGGCAACGCGTACCGCAACTACAACTACCTGATCGCCTGCGGCGAAACCGGGGAAGCGCTGGCGATCGACCCGCTGGACCACCAGAAGTGCCTGGCCGCCGCGAAGGCCAAGGGCTGGCAGATCACGCAGATCCTCAACACCCACGAACACCACGACCATACCGGCGGCAACGCCGCGGTGGTGGCAGCCACGGGCGCGAAGCTGATCGCGCACTACAAGTCCGGCTCGCGCATTGCCGGGGTCGACCGCGGTGTCAAGGCCGGCGACGTGGTCAAGGTGGGAAAGACCGTCGAACTCGAATGCCTCGACACGCCGGGCCACACGATGTGCCACATCTGCCTGCGCTCGCACACCGACCAGCCGGCGCTGTTCTCAGGCGACACGCTGTTCAACGCCGGGGCCGGCAACTGCCACAACGGCGGCAACGCCGAAGACCTGTATGCCACCTTCGCCGACCAGTTGGCCCGCCTGCCCGATGCGACCCAGGTTTACGCGGGCCACGACTACATCGAGAACAACCTGCGCTTCACGCTGGACCGGGAACCCGATAACGCCACCGCACAGGCGCTGCTGGACAACGTGAGCGGCCACGATCCGGCGACCCAGCACGTCACCACGTTGGGCGAAGAGAAGCAGGTCAACACCTTTCTGCGGCTGGGCAGTGCCAGCGTTGTCGCGGCCTTGCGAGTCGCTTTCCCCGACCTGCCCGAACGGCCCGACGCGAAAACCGTTTTCGTCAAGTTGCGGGAGCTGCGCAACCGCTGGTGAAGCGGCAGGTGCGCGTCGGCGCACGGCCGGGCTCGACCTGAGCGCTGCGGCAACCCTTTCAGGCCATGCACCACTGACGGTACAGATCGGCGGCGCGTTGCGTCGAAGGGCCCGGCCGGCCATCGCCAATCACCCGGCCGTCGACCCGCGTGACCGGCGTCACGCCACCGAGCGTGCCGGTGACGAACGCTTCATCGGCCGCATAGACCTGGGCCAGCGTGAAGTCGCATTCCCTGGCGGCTGCGCCGTCCTGAATCCAGGCATCGAGCACGTTGCGCTGGGTGATTCCCTTGAACGAGTAGGCGCCGGTCGAGGTCCACAACTCGCCTTTGCGCACGACGAAGAAATTGGTCGAATTGCAGCTTGCAACGAAGCCACGCGGGTCCAGCATCAGGGCTTCGTCGGCGCCCGCATGGATCGCCTGGATCAGTGCCTGCACCAGGTTCAAGCGACTGTGCGAGTTCAGCCGCAGGTCGAACACATCGGGGCCGCTGGTGCGAAAGGTCGACGTGAAGAGCGACAGGCCACGCGTCTTCGATTCGGGTTTCGGCGTTTTGAATTCGGCGACGATGACGATGGTGGCGCCACCGATCACGAAGCGCGGGTCCTGGTTCGGCGTGCGCTTGACGCCGCGCGTGATCATCAGCCGCATGTGCGCGCCGTCGATCATCTGGTTCTTCGCGAGCGTCTCGCGCAGGGCCTGTGTCAACTGTGCGCGGTCGAGGCCGATGTCGAGCGCGATCGAGATCGCGCCTTCATAGAGCCGGTCCAGGTGCGCGTCCAGGCTGATGATCCGGCCCTGCACCAGCCGCAGCCCCTCCCAGATGCCGTCGCCCAGCACGAAGCCGCTGTCGAAGATCGAAACCCGGGCCTCGTTGCGCGGCACGAAGTCGCCGTTCAGGTAGACCAGCACCTGGTCGTTGCGTGGGTCGGCCACGTAGCCTTGTGAGCTTTCGCCCTGGGTCAGTGGACTTGAGTTGTCGGTGTTCATGGCTTGCTCGCTCAGAAGTCGAATTCGCGGTGGCGCTGCAGGAAGGCCTGGGTGCGTGCTTGGGTCGGGTGCTTCAGCATCTGCTCGGGCCGGCCCTGCTCGTGGATCACGCCGTCGGCGATGAACAGCACCCGGTTCGAGAAGTGATAAGCGAAGCCGATCTCGTGCGTCACCAGCAGCATCGTGCGGCCTTCCTCGGCCAATGATCGGATCACCCGCAGCACTTCGCCCACCAGTTCCGGGTCGAGCGCCGAAGTGGGCTCGTCGAACAACAGGATCTCCGGGTCCATCGCCAGCGCCCGCGCAATCGCCACGCGCTGCTTCTGCCCGCCCGAGAGCCGCGCCGGGTACTGCGCCGCGTGGTCGGCCAGACCGACGCGTGCCAGTTCGGCCTGCGCCCGTTCGCGCGCTTCGGCTTCACGCTGGCCGCGCACCGTGCGCAGGCCTTCCATCACGTTGCCGATCGCTGTCATGTGCGGAAACAGGTTGAACTGCTGGAACACCATGCCCACACGCTGGCGTACCTGCGTGAGTTCGGCTTCGTCGTAGATGCGCTCGGTGGTGTCGCTGCGGCCCGTGGCGACGCGGCCGATCGGCTGCCCGCCGAGTTCGACTATTCCGGCGCTCGGCTTTTCCATGAAGTTCAGGCAGCGCAGCAGCGTGCTCTTGCCGGACCCCGAAGCACCGAGGATGGCGATGCGGTCACCTGGTGCCACGTCCAGGTCGATGCCGCGCAGCACCTCGTTCGCGCCGAAGCGCTTGTGCAGGCCGCTGACGCGCAGCAGGGTCGAGGTGGAGGCCGGCATCTGCATTCAGGCGTCGGAACGGCCGAGCCTGCGTTCCAGGTAGTAGGTTGCCTGCACCAGCGGAAACAGGCACAGGAAAAAGATCCCGGCGATCACGGTGTAGGTCTCGATCGGGTTGTAGTTCAACGACGCCAGCAGCTTGCCCTGCTGCAGCAAGTCCACATAGGCCACGGCCGAGGCCAGTGTCGTCATCTTGAAGATCTCGATGCCGCGGTTGGTCAGCGCCGGCAGCATGCGCCGCAGCGCCTGCGGCAGCACCACGCGGCGCATGACTTGCGCACCTGTCATGCCGAGCGCGTGTGCGGCTTCGGCCTGGCCGCGTTCGATCGACTCGATGCCGCCGCGAACGATCTCGGCCGAGAACGCCGCCGTGTTCAAGGAGATACCCAACGCTGCCGCGGTCATCGGCCCGATCTCGAAAGGCAGCAGCAGCGGCAACGCGTAGTAGAACCACAAGATCTGCACCAGCACCGGCGTGTTGCGGAAGAACTCGACGAAGGCGGTGGCGAGCCCGTAGACCCAGCGCGACCGCGCATGCCGACCCAGGCCGACGACGAGTCCGAAGCCGAGCCCGAGCACCGCGCAGACCACGAACAGCCGCAGCGTGCCCAGCACACCGACCCACAGCACGTCGGCGTTTTCCAGCAGCGGCGCGAAGTTCCAGTGGTAGACCATCAGCGGGCAAGTCCTTCACCGCTGCGCGCCAGGCGCCGCTCGACCCCGTGGACCAGCGTGCTGACGGCGTAGATGACCACGAAGTAGATCAGCGCCGTGACGGTGAAAACTTCCAGCGGCCTGAAGGTCTTTTGCGCCACCTCGTTGGCCTGGAACAGCAAGTCTGCATAAGACACGGTGGCCACCAGCGTGGTGGTTTTCATCAGTTCGATGGCGCGTTCCAGGAACGCCGGGACCATGCGCTTGGTGGCCTGGGGCAACACCACCCGGCGCATCATCTGCCGCGGCGTCATGCCGAGCGCGCGGGCAGCTTCCCACTGGCCGCGCTCGACCGAGACGATGCCGCCGCGGAAAACCTCGGCGAAGAACGCGGCCGACTGGATCGAGAAAGTCAGCACCGCGGCCATGTAGGGCGTCATCTCGACCCGGATCAGGATCGGCAGCGCGAAGTAGAACCAGAACAACTGCACCAGCGGCGGCGTGGTGCGGAAGACCTCGATCACCGCCCCCGCCGGCCAGGCCAGCCAACGCCGCGGTGACAGCCGCATGAGCGCCAGCACCAAGCCTAGGGGCACCCCGCAGGCGAGCGCCGCGCCGGTCACTTTCAGCGTGTTCAGCAGGCCGAGCGCGAGCAGGTCGGCGTTGGCCCAGACCGGTGCGAAGTTCCAGGTGTGCATCGTCCAGCGCGTGGTCGCTTCAGGCGCTCAGGACTTCAGCAGTTCCTTCATCACCGGCGGCGAGCTCTTGGGGTCGAGCCCGAAGCCGACCAGGAATTCCTCGTACCACTTCTGCGTCTGCCCACTGCGGTAGTAGCCGGCGATTTCCTTGTCGAGCCAGTTGACGAACTTCTGGTCGGCTTCCTTGCGCACCGCCACGCTGGAAGCCTGCGACTGTGCCGGTGCCGGCACCACGATCTGGCCGGCGCCCAGCTTCTGCCGCGCTGCCAACAGCGGCGGGTGGAACAGGCACACCGCGTCCGCGCGGCCGGCCTGGAACGCGGCAATCGCTTCGGCGTTGCCAGGGTAGCGCTGGATCGCAGCCTTGCTGACGTGCTCGCTCAGAAACTTGTCCATGCTGCTGGCTTGTGGAACAGCGATGCGCACTGACGGCTGGTTCAGTTCGGCCCAGGTCTTCGCCGGCAGATCGTCGCGCGCCAGCACCGCCAGCGAATAGAACAACAGCGGCGTCTTCGGGAAGTCGACGGCCTGGGCGCGTTCGGGCGTGGCGTCCATCATCGACATCAGGTCGATCTTGTTGCCCTGCAGCGCGGCGATCGCTGTGCCCCAGGTGACTTCGACCGGCTCGAACTTCACGCCGAGCGCTGCGGCCAGCGCCTTGCCGACCGAGACGCCGACGCCGCTGCTCCACTGGCCGGTTTTCGGGTCCTTGGAATACCAGGGCGGTGCCTGTGTCACGCCCACGCGCAGGGTGCCGCGTTGCTTGACCTGCGTCAGCGTGTCGTCGGTTGCGGCTTGCGACCAGGCCCAGGGCGTGGTGCCGGCAGCGGCCAGGGCGATGAGGGTGCGGCGGCGGATCGGGTGTTGGGTCATGGCTCAGGACTCCGGTGGTGAACGGGTTTGAGGGTGCGCCGGCTGGGGCGCGCCGAGGAACTGCTCGGTCTGGCGCGCGCCGCGCAACATGTGCTGGTCGACCTCGGCGTGCAGGGCGGCCAGATCGTCGCCTAGCGCCGCGGCCACGTAGCCGTCATGCGCGTCACGCCGCGGCCCGCGCTTGCCGTGCGCGCGGTGGTGCGCGGCCCAGTAC
>JALYUN010000197.1 GCA_030853725.1 Pseudomonadota bacterium
GCTCATGCTGTCGTCGTCGTAGTTCTCGCCCTTGGACGTTTCCGGCACCGGCTGGCCGTTGATGACGAGGTGTTGGTTCAGGTACGAGACCTCGTCGCCCGGCAGGCCCACCACCCGCTTGATGTAGTCCAGCCGCGGGTCGACCGGGTAGCGGAACACCATCACGTCGCCGCGCTCGACCTTGTGGCCGTCGGTGATCTTCATGTTGATGACGGGCAGGCGAATGCCGTAGTGAAACTTGTTGACGAGGATCAGGTCGCCCACCATCAGCGTCGGCACCATCGAGCCCGACGGAATCTTGAACGGCTCGAACAAAAACGAGCGTAGCAAAAACACGATCAGGATCACCGGGAACAGGCCCGCGGTCCAGTCCAGCCACCACGGTTGCATCAACAGCCGTTCACGGGCTTCGCCGGTGTCGACGTCGACCTTCTCGATGCCCCGGCGCGTCAGCTCGGCACGCCGTGCAGTGGTCTGCGTTTCCAGTTGCGCCGCGGCAGCCTTGCGCCGCGGCTGGAAGTACAACTTCTCGGCCAGCCAGTAGCAGAAGGTCACCAGCGCCAGTACGAACAGCAGCAACGAAAAGTTGCCGGTCCAGAAGCTGAGGAACCAGCCTCCCAGGTAGACGACGAGAGCGCCATACAGCGCTGCAGTCAAAGTACTCATTCGTTTTAGTGTCAGTCTTCGACTTGGAGGATGGCCAGGAAAGCCTCTTGCGGCACCTCGACGGCACCGATCTGCTTCATGCGCTTCTTGCCGGCCTTCTGCTTTTCGAGCAGTTTCTTCTTGCGTGTAATGTCGCCGCCGTAACATTTTGCCAGCACGTTCTTGCGCAGCGCCTTGATGTTTTCGCGCGCGATGATGTTGGCGCCGATCGAAGCCTGAATCGCCACGTCGTACATCTGGCGCGGAATCTGCTCACGCATCTTGGACGCCACGGCGCGGGCACGGTACTGGCTCTGCGCCCGATGGACAATGATCGACAGCGCGTCCACGCGGTCGCCGTTGATCATCAGGTCGACCTTGACGACATCGGCGGCACGGTACTCCTTGAACTCGTAGTCCATGCTGGCGTAGCCGCGGGAGACGCTCTTCAGTTTGTCGAAGAAGTCGAGCACGATCTCGGCCAGCGGCATTTCGTAGGTCAGCTTCACCTGTCGGCCGAGGTAGGCCATGTTGATCTGAACCCCGCGCTTGACGTTGGCCAGCGTCATCACCGGGCCGACGCTGTCCTGCGGCATGAACAGGTGCACGGTGACGATCGGTTCGCGGATTTCGCGGATGCGGCCCAGGTCGGGCATCTTGCTGGGGTTTTCGACCAGCAGCACGGTGTCGTCGTTCAGCACCACTTCGTAGACCACGCTCGGTGCGGTCGTGATCAGGTCTTGATCGAACTCCCGCTCCAACCGTTCCTGCACGATCTCCATGTGCAGCAACCCGAGAAAGCCGCAGCGAAAGCCGAAACCCAGCGCCTGGCTGACCTCGGGCTCGTAACGCAGGCTGCTGTCGTTCAGCTTGAGCTTTTCCAGGGCATCGCGAAGCTGCTCGTAGTCGCTGGCCTCGATCGGGTACAGGCCTGCGAAGACCTGCGGCTGGATTTCCTTGAAGCCGGGCAGCGCCTGCGTCGCCGGTCCTTTGTTGTTGGGCAGCTTCTTCTCGAGCGTCAGTGTGTCGCCGACCTTGGCCGCTTGCAGTTCCTTGATGCCGCAGATGACGAAGCCGACCTCGCCGGCTTTCAGCGCGTCGCGCGCCACGGTTTTGGGCGTGAACACGCCCATCTGCTCGATGTTGTAGACAGCGTTGCTGGCCATCATGCGGATGCGCTCGCCTTTGGAAAGGCTGCCGTCCACCACGCGCACCAGCATCACGACACCGACATAGTTGTCGAACCAACTGTCGATGATCATCGCGCGCGGCGGGCCATCGGCATCGCCGCGTGGTGACGGCATCCGCGCGATCACGGCTTCAATGATTTCCTCCAGGCCCATGCCGGTTTTGGCAGAGCACGGAATTGCATGCTCGGCGTCGATGCCGATCACGTCTTCGATCTCTTGCCTGGCGCCTTCCGGGTCGGCCTGAGGCAGGTCCATCTTGTTGAGCACCGGCACCACTTCCACGCCGAGTTCGAGCGCGGTATAGCAGTTGGCCACGGTCTGCGCTTCTACACCCTGCGAAGCATCGACCACCAACAGCGCGCCTTCGCAAGCCGACAGCGACCGGCTTACCTCATACGAGAAGTCGACATGGCCTGGCGTGTCGATCAGATTCAGGTTGTAGACCTGGCCATCGCGCGCTGTGTATTCCAGCGCTGCGGTCTGCGCCTTGATGGTGATGCCGCGCTCGCGCTCGATGTCCATCGAGTCGAGCACCTGCGCTTCCATTTCGCGGTCGGACAAACCACCACAGCGTTGGATGATGCGATCGGCCAGCGTGCTCTTGCCGTGATCGATGTGGGCAATGATCGAGAAGTTGCGGATGTGCTTCATCGCGGAGAGATTGAACGGACTGCGTTGCGCGCGGTGTTGGCTTTTGCGACCAACCAACCGATGAGGCGGCAAGCGGTCGTTGGACCTGCATCAACGACTGTTGCTAACCCCGCTGCGGGCCACAAGTGACCCAAAAGCAGGCCGGGAGCAGGCCGGAAATGAGCGTGGAAAGGCCGAAAAAAGGCCCAAAAAAAAGGCGCGCCCAAAAGGGTGACGCGCCTTCCAACAGATCGTTTGGCAACTGCTTGTTGGGCGTTCATTGTAGCCAAAACGATCGGCCGGAAGACCGCGCCGTTGCTTGATTTCCGGCCGTTGCGACGATCAGACACGCCAATGTTATGAACAGCTTATCAACAGGTTGCGGCGACACAACGAATAGGCTTGACCGAGAGTCGATAGCGCTCGGCAAAGCTCCTAAACAGGCCACCGCTGGCGCCCATTCTAGATGCCCTGTATCGGAATCCTCTTTTCGCTGGGACTGAAGTAAGCAGTCGCTCACTTCCTAATCGGAAAAGCCCCGCCGGCTCGAGGCCGGGAAAACGCCTTTATTTCACCATACGGAATAGCCGCACGCTTCGGTGCGGCATCCACAGATTCAGCGAACGCCCTTGATGACGATGAAGTTGGTCCAGTCGCCGCGCCGGACCAGCACGCTGACCGCTTTGGACTTGTCGGCCTTGGCGGCAGCGGCACTGAACTGTTTGGTGTCGGCGACTTCAACGTTGTCGACCGAGAGGATTACGTCGCCCTCACGTACGCCCGAGCGCGCGGCCGCGCCTTCGACCGCATCGACCCGAACGCCGCCCTTCAGCCCGAGCTCTCCCTTCTGCGCTTCACCGATGTCCGACACCGTCAACCCCAGCGCGGTTTTCGCGGTCGGGGCCGGCTTGCTCGGCTCTGCACCGGCGCGGCGAGCCGGTTTTTCGGCTTCGAACTCGGCCACGGTGACGCTGATGTCTTTCAGGCTGCCACGGCGAAAAACTTGCAGCGCCGACTTGCTGCCCGGTTTGATGCCGCCGACGATGCGCGGCAGGTCACCGGACTTCTCGACCGCACGGCCATCGACTTTGACGATGATGTCGCCGGCCTCGATGCCGCCCTTGTCTGCCGGGCCGCTCTTCTCGACGCCGCTGACGAGTGCCCCACGCGCTGGGCCCAGGCCAATCGATTCGGCTACATCCTTGCGCACCGGCCCGATCGTGACCCCGATGCGGCCACGGATCACGCGGCCGGTTGCTCGCAGCTGGTCCGCGACACGCACCGCCTCGTCGATCGGGATCGCGAAGCTGATGCCCATGAATCCGCCCGAGCGGCTGTAAATCTGCGAATTGATGCCCACGACCTCGCCGCGCATGTTCAACAGCGGCCCGCCGGAATTGCCGGGGTTGATCGCCACGTCGGTCTGGATCAGCGGAAGGAAGTCGCCGGTGTCGCGCTGCTTGGCGCTGACGATGCCGGCAGTCACCGTGTTCTCCAGGTTGAAGGGGGAGCCGATCGCCACCACCCATTCGCCCACCTTGAGCTTGTTGACGTCGCCGATCTTGACGAACGGCAGGTTGCCCGCGTCGACTTTGACCACGGCCACATCGGTGCGCTTGTCGAAGCCGACGATGCGGGCCTTCAGTTCACGCTTGTCGGTCAGCGTGACGACCACGTCTTCGGCACCGTCGACCACGTGCGCGTTGGTCATGATGTAGCCGTCGGCGCTCAGGATGAAGCCCGAGCCGATACCCCGCGGCGCCGGCTCATCGTCGGCACCCGGCGCACCGCGCCCACCGCGGCCGGGACCTGGGCGGTTCGGAATCGGAATGCCGAAGCGGCGGAAGAACTCTTCGATGTTCGGGTCCAGCTCGGATCCACCAGCACCTCCACTGGCGACACGGCGCTCGGTGGTGCGGATGTTCACCACCGAAGGCCCGACCCGGTCGACCAGTTCAGTGAAGTCGGGCAAACTGACGATCGGCTGCTGGGCCCTTGCTGCGTGCGGCGCGAGCGCGGCACCGGACAGCAGCAGTGCAGCCAGGCCCAGTGCCATGCGGCGGCCGCTGCGCAGTGCCACGGCAGGTACGACGGCAGAGGCAGTGTGAAAACTCGTTGTGTTCATGCGCTAAACCTGAAGGGCTGTCAAAGATAAAAACCGCGGCTGCAAGCAGCAATCTCAGCGTGGCTGGCGCGCCAGCGCTTCGCTGAACAGCAGCAGCGTGGACATCGGCACGTCGCCGACGACGGTGATCCAGTCGTCACCGCGGCGCATCATCGCCGAGCCGGTCGCGCCGTGCTGCCCGCGCAGCGCTTGTCCATGCCGCGCCGGGTTGTACGCCTCCATGAAGACCGAGACATGGGTCAGCCCGTCGGTGAAAACGGCCTGCAGCACCGGGGCTTCAGCGGCCGCGGCATGCATGCTGCGGCGCACGCAGCCGGACAGACTGAAGCCGGGCACCGGGTGCTCGACAGCCCAGCCTTCGGCGGCCAGCGTGGTGCTCGACTGCAGCGGCTTGACGACCTGCCAACCCCGCGCGGCGTTGATGTGGGTGTCGGCTTGGGCCGTACTGGCCGCCCGGGCAGAAGCGTCGACTTCGTGGAGGCTGCGCAACAGCCCTTCGGGCCGTGGCTTCACGCCGATCAGCACTTCAGAGAACGCCGTCGACTCCAGCACCTGCGCCGGACGCGTGGGGTTCGCCTGCGGGCCGGGCGGCGCCAGCACGTCGGCGCGCAGCATCAGGCCGGTCTCACGGTCGGCCCACAGGCGCTGCGCATAGCGCAGGTTGTCGCGCGGTTGCAGCAGTGCCACCCGGGCTTCGCGCCCTGCGATGCGGGCCGAGCCTTCCGGGTGCAGGCTGTACTGCTCCAGCGCCACCGGGTCGACCGTTTGCGGCGTGGCCGACCAGGCGGCCAGCGCGTCACGCTGTTCGACCACCGCGGTGTGCGACTGTGGCCACAGCGTGTGGACCACATTGTTGTGGCGCACGATGCGCCGCTGCCGGCCGTCAAGCGCTTCGAGCCGCTCGTAGGTCTGGTCGCCGATCGCATAGTGCGCGACCCGCGAACTCGACATCGTGCCGCCGGCGCTGAACACCAGCGTGCCTTCGTAGTTGCCGCGGTTGGCGGCATGGTGAATGCGCGCCAACCAGGCTCGGGCGTCGGGCGGGTCGGCTGCTGCTGCATTGCTGGCTGCTTGGGCCGGGGCGGCGCTGGCGCCGAAAGCCGACAGCGACAGCGAGAACAGCAATGCCGGCAACGACCAAGCGATCGCGCCCGAACGCGAGCGCCATCGCCGATAAGGCGGTTGCAACGCCGGCGGCATCAACGCTCAGGCTGAGGTACGACGGCGTCGACCCGCCGCAGCCAACCGCCGGGCGTCGCCACCGCCAGGCCACCAGCGGCCTGGTGTGCGCGCAGATACTCGTCGAGCCGGGCATCACGAATCAGTCCCAGGTCGCGGGGCGCGCTGACCGCACTGATGTCACTGCCTGTGTTCGCAGCAGACTGCTGCCCTTGCATCACGAGAGCCTCTGAAGCGCGCGGTGCCGGCATTGCCGTCTCGACCGCCAGTTGCATGGGCGCTGTCTGCGATGCAGCGTCGGGAGCCGCCGTGCGCGTGACCACGAGCACACCGGCCACGACGACGAAGCCCGCAGCCGCCGCCACCGGCATCAGCCAGTTCCGACGCTGCCGTGGAGGCGGCGGTGATGTCACCGACGGCGCCAGCACCACCGGCTCCGCCGCGAGTCGGGCCTGCAGGCCGGCCAGGAAAGCCGCGTCGCGCAGTGGCGAGGCCGCCAGTTCCTCGGACCGCATCACGTCGCCGATCAGGTGGTACGCATGCCAGGTTCGGCGCGCTGCAGGCTCGTCACGCCAGCGGGCGCAGGCTTGCTCGGCGGCATCGGCTTCACCATCCACAAATGCCGACAAACACGCGTCGGGCTCATCGTGGTCCAGGAAAGCGTCAGGCATCGTCGGGGTGGGAGTGTTCATCGTTGTCTCTTTTTTTCAGTCTGCCGTTCACCAACGTTCGCCCTCGGCGGTGTCCAACAACGGCTTCAACCGCGCAGCGATCGCTTCGCGAGCGCGGAAGATGCGGGAGCGGACAGTACCGATGGGGCAGTTCATGGCTTCGGCGATCTCTTCGTAACTCAGGCCTTCGATTTCGCGCAACGTGACCGCTTGGCGCAGGTCTACGGACAGCGCCTCGATTGCGGCATTCACCGCCGCGCCGATCTCTTTGGTAGCCAGCAGGGCTTCGGGTGTTTCGCCGTCGGTTAGTTCATTCTCGGCCCGCGAAGTTTCCTCGCCGTCTTCTGAAACCATTCGGGATGATTCGAATACCAGCGGGTCGCGTTTCATGTCGCTGAGCGCCTTCTTGGCCGTGTTGACCGCGATCCGGTAGAGCCAGGTGTAGAACGCGCTGTCGCCCCGAAACTGCGGCATGGCGCGGTAGGCGCGGATGAAGCTCTCCTGCGCAATGTCCTGCACCAAGTCGGTGTCGCGCACCATGCGCCCGATCAGACGTTCGATGCGGCGCTGGTACTTGACCACCAGCATCTCGAAGGCCCGCACGTCGCCGCGCTTGACGCGTTCGACGAGTTGGGCGTCGACATCGCCTTCACTCATTCAACCGCCACAGCCAGCGGCCGGCGCGCATGCGCGGCCGCACGCAGGCCGTGCCAGGCGCCACCCACCTCGGCAGCACCGAAGGCAGCCCAGCGCCGCGGCCCGCCGGCTTCGGGTTGCAAGCGCAGCAGCAGCCAGCGTTCCAGGTCGATCATGACGTCGACTTCGCCGGCAACCCCGTCGAGCCGCCAGCGCTGGCCATCCCAGCTCAACTCGATGGCGTCCGATGCGCGGGTGGCGCGCCACCGCCACCATCCGAGACCGAGCGCGACGCCGAGCGAGACCGCGGCTGTAACCAGCGAGTTCCAGCGCGTTGCCACGCCAGCCAAGACCGCCACCCAGCCGATCAGCCACGCGGTGAAGGACGCCGTCGCAGCGGCCACGAGCGCGGCCTGCATGCCACGCCAGATCCGGCTTCCCGTGCCCCGCACGCTGACCGGCGGCGCCGCATGCATAGGCCGGGTGTCTCAAGCGCGCTGGAAGACCAGCGTGCCGTTGGTGCCGCCGAAGCCGAAGTTGTTCTTCACGGCGACCTCGATCTTCATGGGACGCGCTTCGTTGGCGCAATAGTCGAGATCGCACTCGGGGTCGGCGTGGAACAGGTTGATGGTGGGCGGCGCAACCTGGTGATGCAGCGCAAGCACGGTGAACACCGACTCGACGCCGCCGGCGCCGCCGAGCAAGTGCCCGGTCATCGACTTGGTGGAGCTGATGACGAGCTTGCGGGCATGGTCGCCGAACGCCAACTTGACCGCGTTCGTCTCGTTCAGATCCCCCAGCGGCGTGCTGGTGCCATGGGCATTCAGATGGTCGACCTGGTCGGCACGCATGCGCGCATTGCGCAACGCGGCCAGCATCGAGCGCTTGGGGCCGTCGACGTTCGGGGCCGTCATGTGGTGCGCGTCGGCGCCCATGCCGAAGCCCACGAGTTCGGCATAAACCTTGGCGCCGCGGGCCCTGGCGTGCTCGTATTCCTCCAGCACCACCACGCCGGCACCTTCGCCCAGCACGAAGCCGTCTCGGTCGCGGTCCCAGGGACGGGACGCGGTCTTCGGATCGTCGTTGCGGGTCGACAGCGCCCGCGCCGCCGCGAAGCCACCGACCCCCAGCGGTGAGACCGTGCTCTCGGCACCGCCAGCAATCATCACATCGGCGTCGCCGTATTCGATCAGCCGCCCGGCTTCGCCGATGCAATGCAGCCCGGTGGTGCAGGCGGTGACGATGGCCATGTTGGGGCCGGTGTAGCCGTACTTAATGGAGACGTGCCCGGAGATCATGTTGATGATCGAAGCCGGCACGAAGAACGGCGAGATGCGGCGCGGGCCGCGTTCACGGTATTCGTTGCCGGTCTGCTCGATCATCGGCAACCCACCGATGCCCGAACCGATCATGCAGCCGATGCGTTCGGCAGCATCTTCGGACAGCGTTTCGCCATGCGGCAGGCCGGCATCCTGCACCGCCTGAATCGCCGCGGCCATACCGTAATGGATGAACACATCCATGTGGCGACCTTCCTTAGCAGGAATGTAATCCTCGATCCGGAAGCCCTTGACCTCGCCGGCTACCCGGCAGGCAAAAGCCGAGGCGTCGAACTTGGTGATGTGGTCGATGCCGCTTTTGCCGGCCAGGATGTTCGACCAAGCTTCGGCCACCGAATTGCCGACCGGACTGATGAGTCCGAGGCCGGTGACGACCACGCGGCGCCGGGTCACGTCGCTGCTCCGGTCACGCGCGCTCAGGCCTTTTGATGGCTCGAGGCGTAGTCGATCGCCAGTTGCACGGTGGTGATCTTCTCGGCTTCTTCGTCGGGAATCTCGATGCTGAACTCGTCTTCGAGTGCCATCACCAGTTCCACCGTGTCGAGCGAATCGGCGCCCAGGTCGGCAACGAAAGCCTTCTCGTTGGTGACGTCGGACTCGGGCACGCCGAGTTGCTCGGCAATGATCTTCTTGACTCGCGCTTCAATATCGCTCATGACTCCTCCGGGAGTGGATCTTCAAACAGCCCGCGATTCTACCGGCGGGGCATGGTCCGGTTGCGACCTTCGAACGGCCTGCGTTTTCAACGCCGGGGCCGCACCAAGGCTGCATCAATTCATGTGCATGCCGCCGTTGACATGCAACTCAGTACCGGTGATGTAGCCGGCCTCGCGGCTGGCGAGGAAGGCCACGGCATGTGCCACCTCAGCGGCTTCACCCAATCTCGACAAAGGGATCTGCGCCAGCAGCGCGGTGCGTGCCGCATCGGGCAGGCCTTCGGTCATGTCAGTGTCGATGAAACCGGGTGCGACGCAATTGACAGTGATGCCACGGCCACCCAGCTCGCGCGCCAGGGCACGCGACAAACCCGCAACGCCGGCCTTGGCGGCTGCATAGTTGGCCTGCCCGGCGTTGCCGATGGCACCGACCACCGAAGTGATGTTGACGATACGGCCGTAGCGCTGCTTCATCATCGGCCGGCTCACGGCGCGGCAGGCGCGGAAGACGGCCTTCAGATTGGTGTCGAGCACGGCGTCCCAGTTTTCATCCGTCAGCCGCATCGACAGCATGTCGCGCGTGATGCCGGCGTTATTGACCAGCACCTGCAGGCCACCGTAGGTCTTGACGATGCGCTCGATGGCGACGCCGAGCGCGGCGCCGTCGGTCACGTCGAGCACGATGCCTTCGCCGCCACTGGCGGCCAGCGCGTCATGGATGCCACGGGCACCGGCTTCGGTGGTGGCGGTGCCGACGACTTGGAAGCCCTTCTCGGCCAGGGTCGCAGCGATTGCGCGGCCGATGCCGCGGGAAGCACCCGTGACGAGCGCGATCTGTGAATCCACGGCTTCGTTCATGCCAGCAGTTCCCGGGCCGCGCGCAGGCTGGCCGGGTCGGCCACCGTGGCGCCGACCAAGTCGGGGTCGATGCGCTTGACCAGACCGGCCAACACCTTGCCCGGCCCGCATTCGAAGATATGCGTCAGCCCGCGGCCCTTGAGCGCCTGCACCACCTCGACCCAGCGCACCGGCCCGACAGCCTGACGGTAGAGCGCGTCGCGGATCGCGCCAGGGTCGGTGCGCACCGCGACGTCGATGTTGTCGACCACGGGAATGCGCGGCGAATGGATCGTCACACTGGCCAGCCGCTGCCGCAGCGCTTCGGCCGCCGGCTTCATCAACGGGGAGTGGAACGGTGCCGACACCGGCAGCAGCAGCGCGCGCTTGGCGCCGCGCGCTTTCATTTGGATGCAGGCCGCATCGACACCAGCCTTGCTGCCGGCAATCACGGTCTGCTTCGGGTCGTTGAAGTTGGCTGCCACGACGACTTCGCCAGTTTCAGCAGACACCGCGCGGCAGACTTCGACGACGACCTCGGTCTCGAGCCCGAGCACCGCCGCCATCGCGCCCTGCCCCACCGGCACCGCCTGCTGCATGGCCTCGGCCCGCAGTCGGACCAGCGGCACCGCATCAGCCAGGCTGAGCGCCCCGGCCGCCACCAGCGCGCTGTACTCGCCCAGCGAGTGGCCGGCTACTGCGGCCGGCTCGGGGCCACCTTCGGCACGCCAGGCTTCCAGGCAAGCAATGCCTGCGGCCAACATCACTGGTTGGGTGTTCGTCGTCATTGCCAGTGCTTCGACCGGGCCGCTGCGGATCAGGCTGCGCAGGTCCAAATCGATCGCGTCAGAGGCTTCCTGCAGCACGCGCAGCACCGCCGGGTGGTCGCCGAAGGCGTCGAGCATGCCGACAGCCTGCGAGCCCTGGCCAGGGAAAACGAATGCGAATTGAAGCATCGGGAGTCAGCGTGAAGGATCAAAAATCGAGCAACACGGCACCCCACGTGAAGCCACCGCCCACCCCTTCGAGCATCACCGTGTCGCCACGCTGCACACGGCCGCTGCGCACCGCCACGTCCAGCGCCAGCGGCACCGACGCGGCCGAGGTGTTGCCATGTTCATCGACCGTGGCGATCAGCTTGTCCAGCGGCAGCTTCAGCTTCCTGGCGGTGCCTTGCATGATGCGGATGTTGGCTTGGTGCGGAATCAGCCAGTCCAGGTCGGCTTCGGTGCGACCGGCCTTTTGCAGCACGGCGCGGGCCGCGCTTTCCAGCACGCCCACTGCCAGTTTGAAGACCGCCTGGCCGTCCATCTTCAACAACGGGTCGCCCAGCACCTGGCCGCCGGCCACCGTGCCGGGCACGCACAGGATGCCGACATGGCGGCCGTCGGCATGCAGGTCGGTCGCGAGGATGCCGGGCTCGGGGCTGGCTTCCAGCACCACCGCGCCGGCGCCGTCGCCGAACAGCACGCAGGTGCCGCGGTCGTTGAAGTCGAGGATGCGTGAAAAGATCTCGGAGCCCACCACCAGCGCGCAGCGTGCAGCGCCGGAACGAATCATCGCGTCGGCTACTGCCAGCGCATAGACGAAACCACTGCACACCGCCTGCAGGTCGAAGGCGGCGCAGCCGTGCACTCCCAGCTTGTGCTGCAGGATGCAAGCGGTAGACGGAAACACCATGTCGGGCGTGGACGTGGCAACGATGATGAGGTCGAGATCAGCCGCGCTGCGGCCCGACGCTTCCAACGCGGCCCGCGCAGCGTGCAAAGCCAGATCGCTGCACACGACGCCGTCGTCTGCGAAGTGGCGGGCCTGGATGCCGGTGCGGTCGACGATCCAGCCGTCGCTGGTTTCGATGCCGCGTTCGGCCAGCATGCCGGCCATGTCGGTGTTGGTGACCCGCCGCGGCGGCAGGTGGCTGCCGGTGCCCATGATCCGGGAATAGGGGCCGGCGGGGGCAGGCGTTGTTGGGTTCATGCGGCCGTTTCTGTCGCTGCACCGGCAATGTCAGGCAGACTTTTATCCACCGGCATGCCCTCGTCTGACGCCGGGCCGTGTGGAGAAAAGTTTCCGAGCAGGGTGCCCGGCAGCGCTTGCAGCGTAGGCCCGATGCGGTCGCGAACCCGGTCCAGCAAGCGGTTTCGCGCCGCATCATAAGCCCGTGCCAACGCTTGCTCGAAGCCGTAAGCGTCGGCCGAACCGTGGCTCTTGAAAACCAGCCCCCGCAGGCCCAACAACGCAGCGCCGTTGTAGCGCCGCGGGTCGACGCGGTACTTGAAGCGGTTCAGCACCGGCAACGCCACCACTGCAGCCAGCTTGCTGAACGGCCCGCGCGTGAATTCCTGGCGAATGAAGTCGGCCAACATCGACGCCAGTCCCTCTGCGGTCTTCAGCAGCACGTTGCCGACGAAACCGTCGCAAACCACCACGTCGACGGTGCCCTTGAAGATGTCGTTGCCTTCGACGTTGCCATGAAAGCGAATGTGCCCGGCGTCGCCGGCGGCTCGCAGCAGTTCGCCCGCTTGCTTGATCGAATCACTGCCTTTGATCGCCTCTTCGCCGATGTTCAACAGCCCCACCGTGGGTTCGGCCTTGCCTTCCACCGCCGCTACCAACGCGCTGCCCATCACCGCAAACTGCAACAGGTTCTCGGGCGTGCAGTCGACGTTGGCGCCCAGGTCGAGCACAGTGGTGTGGCCGTCCAGGCGGTTCGGCATGACGGTGGCGATAGCCGGGCGGTCGATGCCGTCGAGCGTTTTGAGCAGATAACGCGCCAGCGCCATCAAGGCGCCAGTGTTGCCAGCCGAGACACAGGCATGCGCGCCGCTCTTCAGCTGCTGGATCGCCACGCGCATCGACGAATCGCGCTTCTTGCGCAATGCGACTTCGACCGCGTCGTCCATGGCCACGACTTCGGTCGCAACCAGCACGGTGCAGCGTGGCAAGGACGCGGCGCCGGCCAATGCCGCGGCAGTACCGACCAGAATCAATTCGGCGTCGGGGTGCGCGCGCAGGAAATTGCGGCAAGCCGGCAGCGTGACAGCGGGACCATGATCGCCGCCCATGCAATCGACTGCGATGCACACGTGGGCCAGCGGCGAGAACGAAGCCGAAGGGATGGCCTGGTGCAATCTCTCCGGGTCCGGCTCAGGCTCAGACTCGGGCCTGGATTCGACCGACGCGGCCCCGGCAGCGACTTCAGCCGACACGGCTTCGATCCGTGATTGCACGGGGCGGGAACACGCGGCAGCAAACTGCGGACTGAAACATCAACGGGCCGACGGGCGACCCGCGACGCGCGATCAGGCGTCGGCCTTGGTCTTGAAGACCTTGCGACCGCGGTAGAAGCCGGTCGGGCTGATGTGGTGGCGCAGATGGACCTCGCCAGTGGTCGGCTCCACGGCGGTACCCGGCGCCGCAACGGCATTGTGCGAGCGATGCATGCCGCGCTTGGAAGGCGACTTCTTGTTCTGCTGAACGGCCATGGAAATCTCCTGAAGGGGGCGGCTGCATCAGGCGATTGCTCCGGCTGGCGTGGAGTCAACGGCCCTGCAGTGGCATTCGAAGTCGGCCTCGCAAGAAAGCCTGCAAAGCCGCTTGGCCGCCGCGCCTGATTTGCGCAAAGCCTGCGAGTATAGCCGTGGCAAACGCGCCCGATGACGTCGATCTGCCACGGGTTCAGCGCTTGCGCAGCGCCGCCAGAGCAGCAAAAGGATGGGCTCGATCTTGGGTTTCCTGCAGTTCGTGGGCGGAAACCGCGTCCAGCGGCTCCGGGCAGACAGTGTGGCGAGGCACCAACGGCAACGCCAGGATCAGCTCGTCTTCCAGCAATTCCTGCAGATCGAGTCGGCCCGGCTGCAACAGCACGTCGTCGTCGGATGCCTCGTCCAGCCGCGCCGCTTCTTCTTCGGTCGGCACGAAACGGATGCGGCGCTGAACCTGCAACGGCTCGGCCAGAGTCTGCAGGCACCGCTGGCACTGCAGCGGCACCACGGCGCTCGCGTTCAATTCGAGCCACTGCTGGGGCCCTGCACCGGCCACAGACTGCAGGGTGCCGGTGGCCCAGAACGTGACCTCGCCGTCGGTGGCCGCGCTGAATGCCGCGTTCAACCGCGCCAACGTCGCCAACGGCCATGTGCCGGAAACCGATTGCCCGCGGCGGCAGAACGCCGAAAGCTCGATCGCGCGGGGGTTGGGTGAGCGCTCGGTCATGGCAGTTTGATCAGGGCGCTCCAGTTTAGCGATGCGGCCGGATCAGGCGGTGTCCTGCAGTTCGTGGGCGGAAACCGCGTCCAGCGGCTCCGGGCAATCAGGATCACGGGATCAGGCAGGCTTCGTCCGCGGCCAACCGGTGCACCGAGAATGGCGGCATGAGCCGCACCGCCTCGCCCGCTTTGATCCTGGCCTCGACCTCTCGCTATCGCGCTGAATTGTTGAGTCGGCTGCTGCTGCCGTTCGAGGTCGTTGCGCCCGGCGTCGATGAAGCTGCTTTGCCGGGGGAGTCGCCGCCGGCACTGGCGCTGCGCCTCGCCTGTGCCAAGGCCCGCGCCGTGGCGGCGTTGCGGCCCGATGCGGTGGTGATCGGGTCCGACCAGGTCGCCGACCTGAACGGCGAAGCGGTCGGCAAGCCCGGCAACCACGAAAGGGCTACAGCCCAACTGCGCCGGTTATCGGGGCAAGCGGTGCGTTTTCACACCGGGGTGGCCGTGGTGCACGCGAGCGCCCGCTTCGAACAAGCCGAAGTGGCCGTGGCCGCCGTGCGCTTCAGGACGCTTGCCGATGCAGAAATCGAGTCCTACCTGCGGCGTGAACAACCCTATGACTGCGCCGGCAGCGCACGCTGCGAAGCACTGGGCATCGCACTGCTGGAGCGCATCGACAGCGACGACCCGACCACGCTGATCGGTCTGCCGCTGATGCGCACCCACCGCATGCTGCGACTGGCCGGCATCGACTGCCTTTCACCATGACAGGCACCTTGCTGCTGATGCCGAACGCGCTCGACCTGGGCGCCGATCCGGTCGATCTGCGCCAGGTGCTGCCCGACGGCGTGATCCAGCGCGCCGCGGCGCTGCAGCACTGGGTCGCCGAAGACGCGCGCGCCGCCCGCGTTTTTCTCAAGCGCGTGTCCGCGCACACGCCACTGGCGGTGCCGTTGCAGCAGATCCAGATCACCGAACTGCCCCGCCCGCGCAAAGGCAGCCCCGAAGTGATTTCCGCGGCCACTTGGCACGGGCTGCTGCAGCCTGCACTGGAAGGCCACGACCTGGGCCTGATCTCCGATGCCGGATTGCCGGCCGTAGCCGACCCCGGCGCGGCCTTGGTACAGGCGGCACACGCCGCCAAGGTGACGGTGCTGCCGCTGGCCGGCGCTTCGTCGCTTTTGCTGGCGCTGGCTGCCAGCGGGCTCAATGGGCAAAGCTTCGCTTTCGTCGGCTATTTGCCGCAAGAAGCCACCGCAAGAGCAGCGCGCCTGAAAGAACTGGAAGCAGCGTCTCGGCGCACCGTGCAAACGCAGTTGCTGATCGAAACGCCCTACCGCAACGCCACCTTGTTGGCGGCATTGCTGACCACGCTGTCACCGGGCACGCGGCTCCACGTCAGCTGCGGACTCAGTCTGCCCGATGGGTGGTGCCGCACCGACACCGTAGCTGGGTGGCGCGCACGGCCGGTTTCGATGCCCGACCGCACACCGGCGGTGTTCGCCTTTCTGGCAGCCTGACCCAGTCCTAGACTGTTCCGCCCAGCAACGCGGCCACTTTGCGCTTGGGCCGGATATTCGGCGACAAACCGCGCGACCCAGCGGGGGCGACAGGCGCAGCGGCTTTGGCCTTTCGTTCCCATTCCGGGACGGATGCGCTGTCGGGCTCGTAAGGCTTGTCGAAGAACGGGTCTCCGCTGGGCGGTGCCGATGGGCGGCGTGGCGGCGCGGCATAGCGTTCGGCAACAGCTTCTTCGCGCTGCGGCTCGGCGTCGCGCCGCGGTGGCCGTTGCGGGCGCATGTCTTCGAGTTCGATCGGCTCGATCTCTAGCTGCTTCTTGATCAGCTTCTCGATGTCGGACACCAGCCGTGCGTCGTCGCGCGTGACCAGCGTAACGGCCAAGCCCGAAGCGCCGGCTCGGCCGGTGCGGCCGATCCGGTGGATATAGTCTTCCGCGTTGAACGGTACGTCGAAGTTGAAAACCGCCGGCAGGTCGGCGATGTCGAGGCCACGCGCCGCCACGTCAGTGG
>JALYUN010000203.1 GCA_030853725.1 Pseudomonadota bacterium
CACCCGGGGCGATCGACGGCAGCGTCACGCGAAAGAAGGTCTCTAGCGGCGACGCTCCCAGGCTCAACGACGCGCGCACCAGGTTCTGGTTGAAGCCCTGCAAGGTAGCCAGCACCGTGGTCACGACGAACGGCGCACCGAGCGCGGCATGCACGATGATCAGACCGGCGTAGCTATCGACCAAGCCCCATTGGGCGAAGTACAAATAGGTGGCCACGCCGACGACCACGATCGGCACCACCATCGGCGCAATCAGCAAGGCCATCAGCAGCCCTTTGCTGGGGAAGCTCACGCGTGCCAACCCCACTGCGGCGAGTGTGCCGAGCACCGTTGCGATGACGGTAGCGGCCGGCGCGACGATGAAGCTGTTCTTGGCCGCACGCGCCCACTCCTCGGCGCTGAAAAGGTTCTGGTACCAGCGCAACGACCAGCCCGGTATCGGGTAAGCAAGGAACGAACTGTCACTGAAGGACAGCGGAATGATCACCAGGATCGGCAGCAACAGGAAGGCAAGGATCGCCACGCACAGCGCGCGCACGGCCCACCAGCCGAGCTTGTCCAAACCGGTTGCGTAGGCGGGGAACAGTGGCAGCCGGCGCACGCTTCAGCCCAGGCTCAATTCACGGCCCGTGAAGCGCCGGTAGGCCGTATACAGCAGCAGCGTGGCCGCCAGCAAGATCGCACCCAGCGCGCTGGCCATGCCCCAGTTGATGTTGACGTTGGTGTAGCGCGCGATGTAGTAGGAAATCATCTGGTCGTCGGCGCCACCGAGCAGAGCCGGCGTGATGTAGTAGCCCAACGACAGAATGAACACCAGCAGCGCACCGGCGCCGATGCCCGGATAGGTCTGCGGCACATAGACGCGAAAGAACGCCGCCAGCGGCGTGCTGCCGAGCGATATCGCCGCACGCAGATAGCTGGGCGGCACCGCCTTCATGACGCTGTACAGCGGCAGGATCATGAAGGGCAGCATGATGTGCACCATCGAGATCACGACCCCGGTTCGGTTGAAGAGCAGCGTCAACGGCTCGGCAATGGCGCCGACGCTCAGCAACGCTTTGTTGATCAGACCCTCACGTTGCAGCAGCACGATCCAGGCCGCCATGCGCACCAGGATCGAGGTCCAGAACGGCACCAGCACCAGAATCAACAATATGTTGGCCTTGCGCGCCGGCAGTGATGCAAGCCACCAGGCCAGCGGGTAACCCAGCGCCAGGCACCACAGCGTGATGACCAGGCTGATCTCGAAAGTTCTGAGCAAGATGCGGCGGTAGACCCGCTGATCTGGGGCAACCTGTTCGACGTCGCCTTCGGGTGTTCGCTTGAGGTCGACCGCCGCCAGCAGATAGTCGGGCGTCCAGCGGGTCGAATTCTTCGCGATGGCTTGCCAGAAGCGCAGTTCACCCCAGCGATCGTCGATCTCGATCAGGCGCGATTTCGTCGCGGCGGCGTCCAGTCCCTTGAAATCATCGCGCGCGCGGTAGGTCGCCATGATCAGCGAACGTGATCCCGGTGCCTCGCTGTTGAGCCGGCGCGCCAGCGCACCGGCGGAAGCCGTCTCAGGCATCGCGGCCAGATCGGCGGCGAGCGCGGCGAAGGCGGCAACAGGCGGAGGTGAGCGGCGGTCCCAGTCGGCCACTGCCACGCCGGTACGGGGCAGCGCATCGGCCACTTCCGGGTTCTCGACCGCTCGCAGCAGCAAGGCACCGATCGGCACCACCAGCACTACCACCAGGAAGATCACCAGCGGCAGCGCCAGCAACAGGGCACTCGCGCGCTGGCGCCGCTGCGCACGCCGCAGAGACCGCGCCAGTTCGGTGGACTCGCTCACCGGCGGCGAGCGCTCCGGCGTGCCGGGCTGCTTACTGCGCAGCCCAGGAGGCGAAGCGCTTCTCTAGCGCCTCGCCCTGATCGGTCCAGAAGCGCACGTCGAACTGGATCGCGTCCTTGCTGTTGGCCGGCGAAGTGGGCAGCAGAGCCAACACCTTGGGGTCGAGCTTGGCCAGTGCCTTGTTGTTGGTCGGGCCGTAAGAGATCAGCCTTGCGTATTCGGCCTGCGCGTCGGCGCTGCTCGCTGTGGCGATGAACTTGTAGGCGGCATCCTTGTTCGGGCTGCCCTTGGGAATAACCCAGTAGTCGAGGTCGTAGATATTGCCGACCCAGGCCACCGCCAGGTTGCGACCCTCGCGCTGTGCGGCGTCGATACGGCCGTTGTAGGCCGTGGTCATGGCCACGTCGCCAGCCACCAGGTATTGCGGCGGCTGTGCGCCGGCTTCCCACCACTGGATGTTCGGCTTCAGCGCAGTCAGCTTGTTGAATGCTCGATCGGCGCCGCCCTTGCCAGCGAGCACCTTGTAGACATCGGCGGGCTTGACGCCGTCGGCCATCAGCGCGAACTCCAGGTTGTAGCGCGCTCCTTTGCGCATGCCGCGCTTGCCCGGGTACTTCTTGGTGTCCCAGAAATCAGCCCAGCTTTTCGGTACGTCCTTGAGCTTGTCGGCGTTGTAGGCCAGCACGGTGGACCAGACAAAGGTGCCGACGCCGCATTCCCGCACGGCCGCCGGCTGAAAGTCGGCCTTGTTGCCGACCTTGCTCCAGTCGATGCGTTCGAACAGGCCCTCGTCGCAGCCGCGCGCCAGGTCCGGGCTCTCGACCTCGACCAGGTCCCATGAAACGCTCTTGGATTCGACCATGGCCTTGATCTTGGCCTGCTCGCCGTTGTATTCGACGCCGACCACCTTGACGCCAGTGCTCTTTTCGAAGGGCTCGACATAAGCCTTCTTCTGCGCTGCGCCGTTGGCGCCGCCGAAGTTGACGACCGTCAGTTGCCCTTCTGCCAGCACAGGGCCGGCGAGCATCAGACCGATCACGGCGGCGACCAGGCGTTGGGTGGATTTCATCGTGGGCATCCTGTCTTGGGTTGGCTGGGAGAACACTGGAGACTCAGGCATACAGGCGAAGGAACTCGCTCGGCATCTGCAACGATAGCGATTGACCGCTTTGCGGCATCACCGGTGACGACAGCGGGAGCTTGACGGTAGCCTGCGCCTGCCCCGCTACCGCACAGCGCAGGCGAACATGGTCGCCGAAGTAGATGACATCGTCTACCTTGGCGTTCAGACAATTGGCCTTGCCGTTCGCGGGCGTGAGCATGACGGCGATGCGCTCCGGGCGCACCGAGGCGACGATTTTCTCGCCAGGCTTCGCGCCGTTGACGTTGACACCGGCGAGTTGCTCGCCGGTCGGTAGCACCAGAGTCGCGTCGCCATTCGCGGCAGCGCCCAGCGTCCCTTCGAGCAAAGTGCTGTCGCCGATGAAGCCGGCGACGAAACGGTTGGCCGGCGTTTCGTAGAGCCTGTCGGCTGCGTCGACCTGCTGCACGATGCCGTCGTTGAAAACCGCAACCCGGTCGCTCATGGTCAGCGCCTCACCTTGATCGTGGGTCACGAAGACGAAGGTCACGCCGAGTTGACGGTGCAGTTCCTTCAACTCGATCTGCATGTGCTCGCGCAACTGCTTGTCGAGTGCGCCGAGCGGTTCGTCCATCAAGACCAGCTGCGGTTCGAACACCAGAGCCCGTGCCAGTGCCACGCGCTGCTGCTGGCCGCCCGACAACTGCGAGGGGTAGCGTTCGTCCATGCCGACGAGCTGGACCATTCCCAGTGCGCGCTCGACCCGCCGCGTGCGCTCAGCGGCCGAGACGCGTCGCACGGTCAGCGGATAGGCCACGTTCTGCGCCACCGTCATGTGCGGGAACAGCGCATAGTTCTGGAACACCATGCCGAAATTACGCTTGTGCGGCGGCGTGCGCGTGATCGGTTCGCCCGCTAGCAAAATCTCGCCCGCAGTCGGCGACTCGAAGCCCGCCAACATCATCAGGCAGGTCGTCTTGCCCGATCCGGAAGGGCCGAGCAGCGTGAGGAACTCGCCGCGCCGGATATCGAGATTCAGCGCCTTGACGACCAGGCTGCGGCCGTCGTAAGTTTTCTGTACATCGCAGAAACTGATCAGCGTGTTCTCGGCGGGTGACGCAGCGGGTTGCATGAATGCGTAGGCCAGGTGTGTCGCAGTGCGGTAACGATCGATTGGCGCACAAGAGTCGACGGTGAGCCCGCGGGATTTCACCTACCTGCACTGGAGCGGATCACGGCGGTTTGGTGAGCGGAGTGCCGAGTCTCGTCAGTCGATCCCGTTCAGGCCAGGTCGTTAGCAACAAACCGGCCAGTGCCAACCCGAACGCCACCACATGCGCGCTGCCGAAAGGCTCCCCCAGCACCACGATGCCGACTACCGCCGCGCTCACCGGCAGCAGCACCGTGAAGACCCCGGCGCGCGACGAGGGCACATAGCGCAATCCCTTCATCCACAGCCAGACCGTGACGACGCTGGCGGCAATGGCATAGAACAGCAGCAGCAACCAGATCGACGGCTTCACGGCCGTGAAATCGAAGGAGAGTGCCTGCCAGAGCCCGAACGGTGTCACCAGTGCCAGCCCCCACAGATTGACGATGGCACTGATGCGCCTGGGCGAAACGCTGGCGGTGAGTTGCTTGCCGATCACCACATAGGAGGCTTCGCAGAGTACGGCGGCCACCAACAGCGCATAGCCCAGCAAGACCGTCGACCCCGTGTCGGCCGACGGGCCGTCGCCGCGTGCCAACCCCAGCAGGCCGATGCCGAACACCGCACAGCCGATGGCGACCAACACGCGCGGACGAATCTGCTCTTTCAGGAAGATGCGCGACAGCAGCGCCACCGCGGCCGGAATCGCTGCCATCGTCACCCCTGCGGCCAGCGCCGAGGTCAGGGACACGCCGTACAGCATGCAGATGCTGAAGAGGAAGTTGCCGAGGAAGCTTTCCAGGAACAGCAGGCGGCGGGTAGCCGGCGACAACGGCGCATCGCCAGCCTTGCGTGGCAGCCAGTGCAGCATGGCCACCGCGGCAATGCCGAAGCGCAGCCAGGCCAGCAGCAGCACCGGGAACACGCCGACCAGCAGGCGCGACAAGCCGACATAGCTGCCCACCAGCGCCATGCTGCCGGCCAGGCTCAGATACGCCCACAACGGCGTCGACGACGCGGGCGTCTGCATCAGGCGTCGATCCGGACCCAGGTGGTCTTCAGCTCGCTGTACTTGTCGAAGGCGTGCAGACTCTTGTCGCGGCCGTTGCCGCTTTGCTTGACGCCGCCGAAAGGCACGGTGATGTCGTCTTCGTCGTAGCAGTTGACATGCACCGTGCCGGCCTTGAGCGCGCGGGCCACGCGGTGGGCGCGGCTCAAATGGTCGCTCCATACGCTGGCCTGGAGTCCATAAGCGCTCTGGTTCGCAAGGCTGATCGCTTCTGCTTCTGTGTCGAAGCGGAGGACGCCGAGTACCGGGCCGAAGATCTCTTCCTGCGCGATGGTCATGGTGTTGGCGACGCCGTCGAATACGGTGGGTTCCACATAGAAGCCGCCGCTGTCAGCGCGCACTTGGCGCCCGCCGGTGATGCAACGAGCGCCTTCCGCTTTGCCGGCTTCGATGTAGCCGAGCACGGTGTCCATTTGCGTGCGGTCGACCAGTGCGCCCATCACGGTGTCAGCCGCCAGCGGATCGCCCGGCGCCCAGCCCGGTGCGTGTGCCACCACGCGTTCGACGAAGCGCTCGGCGATGCTGCTGTGCACCAGCACGCGAGACGGCGCGTTGCAGCTCTCACCCTGGTTGAAGAACAGGCTGTCGGCAACCGTCTTCGCAGCGCGTTCGATGTCGCCGCAATCGTCGAACACCACGAAAGCCGACTTGCCGCCGAGTTCGTTGTAGACCCGCTTCAGGTTCGACCGGCCCGCATAGTCGAGCATGCGTCGGCCGGTGCGGGTCGAGCCGGTAAAGCCGATCGCGTCGACTTTCATGTGCAGCGCCAGCGCTTCGCCGGCTTCGTTGCCATACCCCGGCACGACGTTGAACACACCCGGCGGCAGGCCGGCTTCGAGCGCCAGTTCGGCCAGCCGCAGCGCGGTCAGCGGGCTTTTCTCGCTGGGCTTGAGCACCACCGAATTGCCCGCCGCCAGCGCTGGCCCCAGCTTCCAGGCGGCCATGATCATCGGGTAGTTCCACGGCACGATGGCGCCGACCACGCCGACCGGCTCGCGCGTGATCAGCGCCAGGGCGTTGCGCCCGGTGGGGGCGATCTCGCCGTAGATCTTGTCGACCGCTTCGGCATACCAGGCAATGCAGCGCGCGGTGCTGGGCACGTCCACGGCCAGTGCGAACTTGATCGGCTTGCCCATGTCGAGCGTTTCCAGCAGCGCCAGTTCGTCGCGTGCGCCCAGGATGCGTTCCGCGAACTTCTGCAGCACGCGCTTGCGTTGGGCGGGCGGCTGACCGCACCAGCGGGCGTCGTCGAAGGCGACTCGGGCGCTCGCCACGGCGCGGTCGACATCAGGCTCTCGGCAGCGGGCCACTACCGCCAGACGGCGGCCGTCGATCGGCGACAGGCACTCGAAGCGCTCTCCGCTTTCGGCTTCACGGCGCTGGCCGTCAACGACCATGCGCCCGTCGATCTTCAAAGCGCCGGCACGCTGGTGCCAGTCGATGGGGAGCTGGGTGTTCGACATGGTCTGTACTCCTGATTCAGGCCCGGTTGGCCGCGGCCATCTCGCGTTGGCGCCGCCGTTCCTGGTGTGCGATGAGCCAGCTCGCAGCCAGCACGGCCACCGAGACGACGCCGATGACCATTGTGGCGATCGCGTTCACGCTCGGGTTCAACCCGAGTCTGGCACGCGAGAAGATCACCAGCGGCAGGGTGGTCGAGCCGGGGCCCGAGAGAAACGCCGAGATCACCACGTCGTCGAGCGAGAGCGTGAAGGTCAAGAGCCACGCCGCCACCAGTGCCTGCGAGATCAGCGGCAGTGTCACCAGCCAGAACACCTGCGGCGGTTTCGCGCCCAGGTCGAGCGCGGCTTCTTCCAGTTGCGGGTTCAAGGTCTGCAACCGTGCTTGCACCACCACTGTGGCATACGCCACGCCCAGCAACAGGTGGCCGAGGCCGATCGTCAGCGCGCCTTTCTCAGGCACGCCGAGCAAATTCTGCACGCCCACCAGCATCAGCAGTAGCGACAGGCCGATCACGACTTCGGGCATCACCAACGGCGCCGCGACCATGCCCGAGAACAACATGCGCCCCGTAAAGCGGCGGTACTTGACGAGGCTGAAAGCTGCGAGGGTTCCCAACACGACCGCGCCGCAGGCGGTGGCAAACGCGATCGACAAGCTCAGCTTCAAACCGTCCAGCAGTTCGGTATCGGCAGCGAGTGCTGAATACCACTTCAGGCTGAAGCCGCGCCACTGATTCGGCAGCGGTGAGTCGTTGAAGGAATAGACCACCAGCGCCACGATCGGCAGGTACAAGAAGGCGAAGCCGCCCAGCAGCCAGGCTCGGCCGACGTTGCGGTTGAAGGCCGCGGTCTGGCCCTGGTTCATGCGGTTTTCATTGCGTTGTAATCAGACGGTCCATCCGTTCACGGTTGCGGGTGAACAGCGCAATCGGAACGATCACCAGCAGGATCATCACCACCGCCACGGCCGACGCCATCGGCCAGTCGTTGTTCGAGAAGAACTCGTCCCACAACACGCGGCCGATCATCAGCGTTGCAGGCCCACCCAGCAGTTCAGGCACCACGTATTCACCGACGCAGGGTATGAACACCAGCATCGAGCCAGCGACGATGCCGGCGCGTGACAGCGGCACCGTCACACGCCAGAACGCGGACCACGGCGTGGCCCCCAGATCGGCCGCGGCTTCCAGCAGGCGAAGGTCCAGTTTCGCCAGGTTGCTGTACAGCGGCAGGATCATGAAAGGCAGGTAGGTGTAGGTCATGCCCAGCACCAGCGAAAACGGCGTGTGCATCAGCCGCCCCGGCGTGCCGATCAGGCCCCCGG
>JALYUN010000248.1 GCA_030853725.1 Pseudomonadota bacterium
GGCCGGCCGCCAGCATCGGCCGGCAGGCGCACTGTATGTCGTCGCGACACCGATCGGCAATCTGGCCGACCTGAGTCTGCGCGCGATCCATGTGCTTTCACTGGTCGACGCCGTGGCATGTGAGGACACCCGCGTCAGCGCGCACCTGTTGAACCACCTGGGTCTGCACAAGCCGCTGCTCGCGCTGCATGCACACAACGAGCATGCGGCGGCGGCAGCGGTGCTGGCACGGCTGGCGGCCGGCGAGTCGGTGGCCTGTGTCAGTGACGCCGGCACGCCGGGCGTATCCGACCCCGGTGCGGTGCTGGTGGCGATGGCCACGGCCGCCGGTCACCCGGTGGTGCCGGTGCCCGGCGCCAGCAGCGCTGTCACCGCGCTCTCGGTAGCCGGGGATGCTGCCGGGGCAGCCAGCGGCTTCAGCTTCGTCGGCTTCCTGCCGGCCAAGGGTGGCGATCGTCGCTCGCAATTGGCCGCCGTGCTGGCCGAGCCTCGCACGCAGGTGCTGTTCGAGGCGCCGCACCGAATTGCCGAGCTGTTGACGGCATTGGCCGAAGGCGCGGCGGCGCGGCGCGTCACGGTCTGCCGTGAATTGACCAAGCAGTTCGAGAGCCTGCACACCACCGATGCCGAAAGTCTGCCGACCTGGCTGAGCGCAGACCCGAACCGCACGCGTGGCGAATTCGTCGTCGTGCTCCATGCCCTTCCTGCGGCGCCCGCGACCGATGCACTGCCGGACGCGGCACTGCACACACTGCGCGTGTTGTTGCGCGAACTGCCGTTGAAGCAGGCGGTGGCGCTGGCGGCCGAACTGAGCGGTGCACCGCGCAACGCGCTGTATCAGCGCGCGCTGGAAGAACGCTGAGCGCAGCTTAAAACAGGCGCTGAGACAAGCCGGTCGAGCACAACGCGACTACAACCCCCGACTTCTACAATCTGCTGTCGTTCTGCCAGTCCCTCTCCGAAGCTCAACAAGGCCGCCCATGATCTCGCGTGAACCGACCCTCGAACGCCTGGCGATTGCCCAGTCGTTGCTGCTCGAACCTTTCGGCCTGAGCGAAGCCGCGATGGCGGCAGCGCTTTCGACGATCCGCGAGCACCGCGTCGACGATGCCGACCTGTACTTCCAGACCACGCGGCAAGAAGGCTGGAGCTTGGAAGAAGGCATCGTCAAGAGCGGCAGCTTCAGCATCGACCAGGGCGTGGGGGTGCGTGCCGTGGCCGGCGAGAAAACCGCCTTCGCTTATTCCGACGACATCAGCGAAGCTTCCTTGCAAGACGCGGCCCGCACCGTGCGCACCATCGCCGCAGCCGGGCAGGAACGGCGCGTGAAGATCGCACGGCCCGCCAAGGCGCCGAAGATCGCGAAGAGCCGCGTGCTGTACGCGCCCACCGACCCGATCGGCACACTCGACAGCACACAGAAAGTGGCACTGCTGGAGAAGATCGAAAAGTTGGCCCGAGCCAAGGACCCGCGCGTCAAGCAGGTCATGGCGGGATTGAGCGCCGAATACGACGTGGTGCTGGTGGCCCGCGCCGACGGCACCCGCGCCGCCGACGTGCGCCCGCTGGTGCGCCTGAACGTGACCGTGATCGCCGAGCAGGATGGCCGGCGTGAAGTCGGCAGCGGCGGTGGCGGCGGGCGCTTCGGCCTGGGCTACTTCACCGACGCCATGATCGAGTCCTATGCGCAGCATGCGGTGACCGCGGCGCTCACCAATCTGGAAAGCCGCCCGGTACCGGCCGGTGAGATGACCGTCGTGCTGGGCCCGGGCTGGCCCGGCGTGTTGCTGCACGAAGCCGTGGGCCACGGGCTGGAAGGCGACTTCAACCGCAAGGGTTCTTCCACCTTCGCCGGCCGCATCGGCCAGCGCGTGGCGGCCAAAGGCGTCACGGTGCTGGACGACGGCACCATCGCCGATCGCCGCGGCTCGCTGAATGTCGACGACGAGGGCCATGCGTCGCAGCGCAACGTGCTGATCGAAGACGGCATCCTGAAGGGCTACCTGCAAGACAGTTTGAATGCGCGGCTGATGGGCGTGCCCGCCACCGGCAACGGCCGCCGTGAAAGCTATGCCCACGTGCCGATGCCGCGCATGACCAATACCTACATGTTGGCTGGCACCAAGCCGAAGGAAGAGATCATCGCCAGCATCAAGCGCGGGCTCTATGCCACCAATTTCGGCGGCGGGCAGGTCGACATCACCAGCGGCAAGTTCGTGTTCTCGGCCAGCGAAGCCTTCTGGGTCGAGAACGGGAAGGTCCAGTACCCGGTGAAGGGCGCGACGCTGGTCGGCAACGGCCCAGAAGCGATGCTGCGCGTGAGCATGATCGGCAACGACCTGGAGCTCGACACTGGCGTCGGTGTCTGTGGCAAGGAAGGGCAGAGCGTGCCGGTCGGCGTCGGGCAGCCCACGTTGCGGATCGAACGGCTGACCGTCGGCGGGACGGCCTAAACACCGGCTCGCGCGATGAGCACGCCAGCCGTCCGCTTCGAAGATATCGAAGCTGCGGCCAAGCGGCTGGCCGGGCATGTGCTCGACACCCCCTGCGTCGAATCGAAGACGCTCGGCGAGATCATCGGCGCGCAGGTTTTCCTGAAGTTCGAGAACCTGCAGTTCACCGCGTCGTTCAAGGAACGCGGTGCGCTGAACAAGCTCAGCACGCTGCTGGCTTCGGGCGCGAAGCCGAAAGGCGTGATCGCGGCTTCGGCCGGCAACCATGCGCAAGGTGTGGCGCATCACGCGCAACGCCTGGGGCTTGCGGCGGTAATCGTGATGCCGGTGACGACGCCGATCGTCAAGGTCGAACGAACCCGCGGCTTCGGTGCCACGGTGATCTTGCACGGCGAGACCTTCGACGACGCACGCGAACAGGCTATGGCTTTGGCTGAAAGCGAAGGCCTGGTGTTCATTCACCCCTTTGACGACGCCGACGTGATCGCCGGCCAGGGCACGATCGGCATCGAGATGCTGCGGGCACAGCCCGATCTCGACACATTGGTGATTGCGGTGGGCGGCGGCGGGTTGATCAGCGGTGTGGCCACCGCGGCGCGCCACTTGAAGCCCGGCGTCGAGATCGTCGGCGTGCAGACGCAGCGCTTCCCGGCGATGTTCAACCTCATCAAGGGCACACAGCACACGCAGGGGCCTGGCACGATCGCCGAAGGCATTGCCGTGGGACGGCCCGGCACGCTGACGCAGGCGATCGTCGGCAAGCTGGTCGACGACCTGGTGCTGGTCGACGAAGGCGACATCGAACAAGCGATCGTGATGCTGCTGGAAATCGAGAAGACGCTGGTCGAAGGCGCCGGTGCCGCCGGTTTGGCAGCGCTGCTGAAAGACCCGGCGCGCTATGCCGGCCGCAAGGTGGGGCTGGTGCTGTGCGGCGGCAACATCGACCCGATGTTGCTGGCGTCGATCCTGGGACGCGGCATGGTGCGCGCCGGGCGGCTGGCGCGGATTCGGGTGGCGGCGCGCGACACGCCGGGCGTGCTGGCGCGCATCACCGCGGTGGTAGGCACGGCCGGCGCGAACATCGACGAGGTTCACCACCAGCGCGCGTTCTCGACCTTGTCGGCGCAGAACGTCGAAGTCGAGATGGTGCTGCAGACGCGCAACCCGGCGCATGTGAGCGACGTCATCGTTGCGTTGCAGACGGCAGGCTTTGAGGCGAAAAGCTACTGACCGTCCTACAGCGGCCCGGCCGATGGGTTGCTAGATTCGTCGCGCGTGATTCAGCGCAACGAAGGAATCGAAATGGCAACTGCAAAGAAGACGAACGCAAAGAAGACGGCCGCGAAAACAGCGACTGCAAAGAAAGCGCCTGCGAAGAAGTCACCTGCCAAGAAAAGCGCGTCGGCCAAGACCGACGCCACGGTGCTGCTGCACCGCGACCACGCCGAAGTCAGCAAGGGATTCAAGCAGTACGCCAAGCTGCTGAAGACCAAGGCCGCAGCCGGTGAACGCCAGCGGCTGGCCGAGCACTTGTGCCGGCTGCTGACGGTGCACGCGAAGATCGAAGAAGAAATCTTCTACCCGGCGGCCCGCAACGCCGGTGTCGACGCCGCGCTGGTCGACGAAGCCGATGTGGAGCATGCGGTGGCGAAAGATCTGATGGGCTATATCGAGTCGATGAAGCCGGGCGATGCACATTACGACGCCAAGGTCACAGTGCTCGGCGAGTACATCGCGCACCACGTCGAAGAAGAAGAGCAGCAGATGTTTCCGAAGTGCCGTAAAGCGAAGATGGACATGGCGGGGCTGGCCACGCAACTGGCCGACCGCAAAAGCGCATTGACCGCGCAGATGGCAAACGCGCCGCCGAAGCAAATGACAGGCCGCGTTCAACGCTGAAGGGCGGAACTGACAAGCGACACTGAAATGCAGCGTGCTACATTTCGCGTCATGCGTTCCACCCCATTCTTCTTTACGTATTTCTGGTTCTCGCACCGCTCGGCGGCTGGAGAGGCAAACGCGTAGTCGAAGTCAGACGCACCGCACCCCAGACAACCGCCGGCAACCCCGGCGGTTTTTTGTTGCCGGCGCCCGCGTCCACCGACTCAAGTCCGCCCCGCAACCTACCGAAAGAAAGCCATGGACCCGAAGCCTGAAATGCCCCGCGTCGAACGCCGCAGCGATCGCCTGGCGTTGAGCGAGAAGACCAGCCAGACCGACGATCAGCGCATTACCGACGTCACGCCGCTGCCGCCACCGGAGCACCTGATCCGCTTCTTCCCGATCGCAGGCACCCCCGTCGAAGCGCAGATCGCCAGCACCCGCCAGCACATCCGCGACATCATGGCCGGCACCGACGACCGGCTGCTGGTGGTGATCGGCCCATGCTCGATCCATGACCCCACCGCCGCGCTGGAATACGCGCGCAAGCTGAAAGCCGAACGCGTGCGCCACGCCGGCGAGCTCGAGATCGTGATGCGGGTCTACTTCGAGAAGCCGCGCACCACCGTCGGCTGGAAGGGGCTGATCAACGACCCGTATCTGGACCAGAGCTTCCGCATTCACGAAGGGTTGCGCATCGCGCGCCAACTGCTGGTGGACATCAACCGCCTGGGCGTGCCGGCGGGCAGCGAGTTCCTGGACGTGATCAGCCCGCAGTACATCGGCGACCTGATCGCCTGGGGCGCGATCGGCGCGCGCACCACCGAGTCGCAAGTGCACCGCGAACTGGCTTCGGGGCTGAGCGCACCCGTCGGTTTCAAGAACGGCACCGACGGCAACATCCGGATCGCGATCGACGCGATTCAGGCCGCGGCGCGGCCGCACCACTTTTTGTCGGTGCACAAGAACGGCCAGGTCGCGATCGTCGAAACCCGCGGCAATGGCGACTGCCATGTGATTCTGCGCGGTGGCAAGGCGCCGAACTACGACGCGGCCAATGTCGCCAAGGCCTGCGACGAGATCGAATCGGCCAAGCTGCCGTGCCGCTTGATGATCGACGCCAGCCACGCGAACGCCGCCAAGCAACACCAGCGCCAGATGGCGGTGATGGAAGACGTGGGCGGGCAGATTGCCGGTGGCACGCGCTGCATTTTCGGCGTGATGGTCGAAAGCCACCTGCACGCCGGCGCGCAGAAGTTCAGCCCCGGCGTCGATGATCCGACTGCGTTGGAGTACGGCAAGAGCATCACCGACGCCTGCCTCGGCTGGGACGATTCGGTGGCGCTGATGAACGGCCTGGCAGCGGCCGTGAAAGCCCGCCGCAACGCTTGACGCTCGGCCGCGCCTGCGGCCTGCTACTGCAGCAGGTCGTACAGCGTGCGCGCGATCACTTTGGTAGCGCGCCGCAGGTCTTCCAGTTCCAGCCGCTCGTCGGCACGCTTGGCGTGCGATTCCAGCACCGTGCGCGGACCGGCGCCGTAGATCACGCCCGGAATGCCGTGCTCCACATAGAGCCGCACGTCGGTGTAAAGCGGCGTACCCAGCGCCGGAATCGGCTCGCCGAACACCGCCTGGCCGTGCTGCTGCAGCGCCTTCACCAGCGGCTGGTTGCCGGGCAGCGGCTTCATCGCGCGTGACAGCAAGAGCCGCTTGACGTCGACCTTGATGTCGCGCCCGCCACGCGGTGGTTTGAATGAAGCGGCGGCTTGCTCGATGGTGCGGCGCAGGGCGGCTTCGACCTCGGCCGGGTCTTCCTCGGGAATCATCCGGCGGTCGACCTTCAGCACCACCTTGCCTGGGATCACGTTGGTGTTGGTACCGCCGCTGATCTGGCCGACGTTCAGGTACGGGTGGGTGATTCCTTCGACCTTGGAGCTGATCTTCAAGTAGTCGGTGTTCAACGCGTACAGCGCATTCAGCACTTGCACCGCGGCTTGCAACGCGTCAGTGCCGCTGTCGGGGATCGCCGCGTGCGCCATCTCGCCTTGCACCGTGACTTCCAGCTGCAGACAGCCGTTGTGCGCCACCACCACCTGATAGCTGAAGCCAGCGGCGATCATCAGATCGGGCTTCGTCAGTCCCTTCTCCAGCAACCAGCCCGGGCCCAACTCACCGCCGTATTCCTCGTCGTAGGTGAAGTGCAGCTCCACGCTGCCGGCGAGCTTGGCCTTCAACGATTCGAGCGCGCGCACCGCGAAGGCGAAGGTCGTCATGTCGCACTTGCTGACGGCGGTCGCACGGCCATAGATGCGGCCGTCTTTCACCTCGCCACCATACGGGTCGTGGGTCCAGCCATCACCGGGCGGCACCACATCACCGTGCGCGTTGAGTGCGATCGTGCGACCTTCACCATAGTTGCGACGCACGATCAGGTTGGTGATGCTCTGCAGGCCCGCGGCTTGCACCTCGGCCACCGGCACCGGGTGCTTCTCGGCCGGCAGGCCCATCGCAGCCAACAGCTCGGCGGTGCGATCGGCATGGGGCGCGTTGTTGCCGGGCGGCGTGTCGGTGGGCACGCGCACCAGTTCCTGCAGGAAGCGGACCTGTTCATCGAAGTGGGCGTCGACCCATCGGTCGAGCGCCTGGTGGGGTTGAGAGGCCGTCATGAAAGCTCCGTGGCAAGTTGGTCGAGCAGGTTCTGGAAAGCGCGCACGCACAGCTCGGTGTCGTCGTTGGTGATGGATTCCAGCGGGTTGTGGCTGATGCCGGCGTTCAGCCCGCGCATAAAGAGCATCGCCTGCGGCATCGCTTCGTGCAGCTTCATCGCATCGTGGCCGGCGCCGCTGGGCATGCGGTACAGCGGCAGGCCGAGTGCTTCGACCGCGCGTTCCCAGCGCTGCTGCCAGGACGCGTCGCTGGGTGCAGCCGCGGCCCGCATGGTTTCTTCCAGCGTGTAGTGCAGGCCGCGACGGTCACAGATCGCTTGCAGTTCTGCGGCCGCGTCGGCCGCGCAGTCGTCACGCACCGCGTTGGTGGTGGCGCGAATGTCCAGGCTGAATGTGCAGCGGCCCGGCACCACGTTGATCGAGCCGCTGGGGACTTCCAGCATGCCGATGGTGGCGACCAGGTTGGGCACCTCGCCGCCGCGCTTCTCCACATAGAGCGCGAACTCGGCTGCCGCGGTGGCGGCGTCGCGTCGGCGGTCCATCGGCGTGGTGCCTGCATGACTGGCCTGGCCGATGATCTCGCCCAGGAAACGCACACTGCCGTTGATCGAGGTGACGATGCCCAGCGGCAGGTCCAACTCCGACAACACCGGGCCCTGCTCGATGTGGGTCTCGACGAAACCCAGATAGCGCGAAGCATCGCGCTTCAGCTTCGGGATGTCGTCGGGGCACAGGCCGGCGTGCAACATGGCTTCACGCATGGTGATGCCGTCGGCGTCTTTTTGATCGAACCACGCCGGGTCGAAGTGCCCGGTGAGCGCGCCCGAGCCGAGGAACACCGCCTTGTAGCGCTGGCCCTCTTCTTCGGCGAAGCCGACGACTTCGAAGCCGTAGGGCAGGCGGCGGCCCTGGCGGTGCAATTCGCGCACGCAGGCCATCGGCACCAGGATGCCGAGGCGCCCGTCGTACTTGCCGCCGTTGCGCACGGTGTCGTAGTGCGAACCGGTGAGCAGGCGTTTGGCGTTGCGGTCGGCGCCGTGATAGAGGCCGACGACGTTGCCGACGGCGTCGATCTCGACCTCGTCGAAACCGCAGTCGACCCGCATCCAGTGCGCCAGCCGTTGGGCGCAGGCGCGGTGGGCGTCGGTCAGATAGGTGACCGTCAACTCACCGCGCTCGGCATAGCCGGGGTCGCTGTTGGTGGCCAGGCGTTCGGCCCAGTCCCAGACGTCGTTGCCGAGCGTGGGTTCGTGGCCGAATTTGTCGTTGAGCCGAATTTCGGCGATGCGGTGAATGTGGCGCAGGGCTTCGCCGAGTTCGAAGTCGGGGTGGTTCGACAGGCGCCGCGCGAAGGTGGCGATGATCTCGGCTTTCGGCAAGCCGGTGCCACGCGGCCCGCGCACCGCCAGGATAAACGGGAAACCGAACTTCGCGTTGTAGTCGGCGTTGAGTTGGTGGATGCGCGCGAACTCGGCGGGTATGCAGTCTGTGAGGCCGGCCTTGCCTTGCTCGTTCGTCGACTCGGCCGTCAGTGTTTTCGCCACCATCGCCTTGCCGGCGAGTTCCGGGTGCGCGCGGATCAGGCCGAGCTGGGCGTCGCGTCCGGCGTTGCGCACCGCGTCCACCAGCGCCAGCTTGAGCTGCGCCAGGCTGGCGAAAGGCCGCGCTTCCCACGCACGCTCGGCGATCCAGGGTGAGTGTTCGTAGGTGCCGTCCAATTGGCCGATGAATTCGACTTGGCTGGCGCTGTTGATGTCTTGCAGTGTGAGCATGGTCATTCCCAGGCAAAGGCGGTCTGCGGGTCGTACGGGTGGGTGGCTTGCCAATGGCGTGCGATGTCGATGCGCCTGGCGATCCAGACGCGGTCGTGTTGCGCCACATGGTCCAGAAATCGCTGCAGCGCGCGGATGCGGCCCGGCCGGCCGAGCAGCCGGCAGTGCATGCCAATGCTCATCATCGACGGCCGTTCCGCTCCTTCTGCGTAGTGCACGTCGAAAGCGTCGCGCAGGTACTGAAAGAAGGCGTCGCCGTTTGGGTAGCCCTGCGGCAGCGCGAAGCGCATGTCGTTGCAGTCCAGCGTGTAGGGCACGATGAGTTGCGGCGCCGTGCTACGGTCGGTCTTGCGCACCGTGAGCCAGTAGGGCAGGTCGTCGGCGTAGGAGTCGCTGTCGTAGACGAAGCCACCGTGATCGGCCACCAGGCGGCGCGTGTTCGGGCTGTCGCGCCCGGTGTACCAACCGAGTGGGCGCTGGCCGGTGAGGCCTTCGATGGCAACAACCGCCAGCTTCAGATGTTCACGCTCGGTGGCTTCGTCGACGTTTTGGTAATTGATCCAGCGCCAGCCGTGGCAAGCGATCTCATGGCCCATTTCAACGAACGCCGCAGTGACCTCGGGACAACGCTGCAGCGCCATGCCCACGCCGAACACCGTCAGCGGCAGGCCGCGGCTTTCGAACTCGCGCAGCAGGCGCCACACACCCGCACGGGCGCCGTATTCGTAGATCGACTCCATGCTCTGATGGCGCGCGGCGTAGGCCGGCGGGTTCGCCATCTCGGACAGGAACTGCTCGCTTCCGGCGTCGCCGTGCAGCACCGAGTTCTCGCCACCTTCTTCAAAGTTCAGCACGAACTGCAGGGCCACACGCGCCTGCCCGGGCCATTGCGGGTGCGGAGGCTGGCGGCCGTGGCCACGCAAGTCACGTGGGTAGGATGGGTTCATCTTGCGGTCATCGAATCGAGGGGTCCAGGGCCTGCGCGAGGTCGGTCAGGCGCGGGTTCAGACGCAGGTTCTGCTCGACATGTTCCAGGTGTTCCAAGGTCAACCGCACGGCGGCCTTGGCGTCGCGCCGCTCGAAGGCCTCGACGATGAGCACGTGTTCAGCGAGCGATGCTTCGGCCGAATGCGAAGACTGGTACATCAGCGCAATCAGCGACGAGCGCGTCAACAGGTCGCTCAGCATCTGACCCAGCACCGCGTTGCCGAGCATCTTCGCCAGCACCGAATGGAAGTCGGCCAACAGCCGCGTACGGCCCGAGACATCGGTCTTCGCCACTGCCGCCTGTTCGTCGCGCAAGTGGCGGCGCAGTTCGGCCACCTGGGCGTCGGTGATGACGGCGCACAGGCGACGCGTCAGCGCCGTTTCCAGGATCTGCCGCACTTCGAAGACCTGGCGCGCTTCTTCGACCGTGGGCGTGGCCACATGGGCACCGCGCGCCGGTTCCAGCACCACGAGTCGGTCGCGGCTGAGCTGGTTCAGCGCCTGGCGCACCAGCGTGCGCGAGACGCTGAAGATGTCGGCGATCTTCTGTTCGGACAGCTTCGTGCCCGGCATCAGCCGGCGCTCGACGATGGCCGCGGTGATGGCCGCGACGATGCGCTCGGTGCTGCCGGTGGCCGGCGCTCGGGTCGCAGTCTTGCGCGTGCCCAGAACCCGCACCGGCACTACGCCCGGTGTGATCACTTTCAGAGTGGGGCGGCCTTTGCGCACGGCGGTTGTCACGCAGAAAACTCCGTTGCCAGTTGACTTGAATGCAGCAGTGTATACACTTTGAGATGAAACGCAAGCGACTGCCTGGGCACCAGTGCCTTCCGCAGGTCGTCAACTCCAACCGAAAGGAAACTCGATGGGACACCTCAGCACCCACGTGCTCGACACCATGAACGGTTGTCCCGCCGCCGGCATGGCCGTGAAGCTGCAACGTCTAAACGGCGACCGCGTCGAGACGCTCAAGTCCTTCACGCTCAACGCAGACGGGCGCAACGAGGGCGGCGCCCTGCTGGACGCCCAAGCCATGGCGGTGGGCCGCTACCGGTTGGTGTTCTCGGTGGCGCCGTACTTCCAGAGCCTGGGGGTACCGCTTCCGCAGCCGCCTTTCATAGACGATGTGCAACTGGACTTCGGCATTGCCGATGCGGCGGGCCGCTACCACGTGCCGCTGCTGGTCAGCCCGTGGGCCTATTCGACTTACCGAGGTTCGTAAGGCACCGGCCACACAACTCGGGGTAATTACCTATAAGCGTCTGTGTGCACAATCGTATACAGTTTATGCACGTCGCCGCGGGTCTCGCGGCGCTCGGCCCGACCAGGGTCGCTGCTGCAGGTTGCGACGTGGCGCCTCACAGAACCCGCTGTGGTGAGGGAAGCGTGGCGGCGCGAGCCGCTGCACTTCCCAACACTGTGAGGACGCAATGGAAGCCTTTTTGCTCGACTGGGTCAATCTGCTGCTGCGCTGGGCGCACATCATCACCGGCATCGCCTGGATCGGCGCTTCGTTTTACTTCGTCGCGCTCGACAACAGCCTGACACCCCCCAAGAGCAAAGCCGATGTCGACAAGGGCGTCGGCGGTGAACAGTGGGGCGTACACGGCGGCGGTTTCTACCACCACCAGAAGTACCCGGTTTCGCCGGGCTATGTGCCAGACCAGTTGCATTGGGCGAAGTGGGAAAGCTATTCCACCTGGCTGACCGGCTTCGCGCTCTTCACGGTGCTGTACCTCTACAACGCCAGCACCTTCCTGATCGACAAGACCCTGTTCGACTGGTCGCCGACAGCAGCCGTGACCACCGCTCTCGCATTCCTCGCCGCGTTCTGGCTGCTGTACGACCTGATCTGCCGCACCTTGGGCCGAGGCAAGAACGGCGACTTGGTGGTCGGCGGCTGCCTGTTCGTGCTGATCGTTCTCGCTTCGTGGTTGTCGTGCCACCTCTTCGCGGGTCGTGCTGCGTTTCTGCTGGTCGGCGCCATGATCGCCACCACCATGAGCGGCAACGTCTTCTTCTGGATCATTCCCGGGCAAAAGAAGGTCTTGAAGTCGATCGAGCAAGGCCAGCCGGTGGACCCGGTTCACGGCCAACGCGGCAAGCAACGCAGCGTGCACAACACCTTCTTCACGCTGCCGGTGTTGTTCGCGATGATGAGCAACCACTACGGCTTCACTTACGGCGCCAAGTACAACTGGCTGGTACTGGTGGCGATCATGGTCGGCGGTGCGTTGATCCGGCTGTCGTTCGCGCTGCGCCACAAGGCGCTGGCCTATCGCAAGCCGGTGCCCTGGCACTACGCGGTCATCGGCACCCTGGTGCTGGCCGTGACAGTCTGGGCTACCCTGCCCGCACCGCCGTCTGCCGCCGCAGCGGCTGCGACCACCACACCGGTGAGCTTTGCGCAGGTGCAAGCCGTGGTGAACCAGCGCTGCGTGCTGTGCCACGGCCCGGCGCTGCAGAGCAAGAACGTACGGCTGGATTCGGCCGCCGAAATCAAAGCCCATGCACAGGCGATCTACCAGCAGGCCGTGGTGTTGAAGCAGATGCCGATGAACAACGCCACGCAAATCACCGACGCCGAACGCGCGCTGCTCAAGCGCTGGTTCGAAGCCGGCGCGCCGGCGAACTGACTCACAGCAGACATCCACGGCGCGCCGCAGCCTGGCCGTGCGCCGCCTCCCGGGTGGGCCCTGCGGCCCGGTTTCCTCGATCGATCGAAACCGAATCTGGAGACAATCATGACGACCGCAACCGTTCACCCGGTGGACGAAAGACTGCCCACGGGCCGACTGGCAACCCTGGGTCTGCAACACGTGCTGGTGATGTATGCCGGCGCCATTGCGGTGCCGCTGATCGTCGGGCGGGCGCTCAACTTGAGCCCCGAAGACGTGGCGCTGCTGATCAGCGCGGACCTGTTCGCGTGCGGCATCGTCACGCTGATCCAGTCGCTGGGTTTCACGCGTTGGTTCGGCATCAAGCTGCCGGTGATGATGGGTGTGACCTTCGCTGCGGTCGGCCCGATGGTGGCTTTCGCCAACGCGGTGCCGGGTGTGGAGGGGGCCCGTGCGATCTTCGGCGCGATCATCGGCGCGGGTGTCGTCTCGATGATCATCGCGCCGCTCGTCAGCAGAATGCTGCGCTTCTTTCCGCCAGTGGTCACCGGCACCATCATCACCATCATCGGCGTCAGCCTGATGCGCGTCGGTGTGGGCTGGGCGATGGGTGGGCCGGCCTTTCTGGCGCAGCGCACCGACGTGCCCAAGCTGGTGGCCATGGTCGACCAGGCCAAGGCTGCGGCGGCTGCGGCTTCAGCGGGCGCCCCCATCAAGTTGGGGCCGATCCCGATGATCGACAACCCCGCCTACGGTCAGCTCGACAACATGGCCATCGCTGCGGTGGTGCTGGTGTTCATCTTGTTGCTGGTGAAGTACGCCAAGGGCTTCCTGGCGAACATCTCGGTGCTGCTGGGCATCGTGGCCGGGTGCGCCATCGCCATCGCCATGGGCAAGATGCACTTCGAGAAAGTCGCCAAGGCGCAATGGGTCGACGTGGTGCTGCCGTTTCATTTCGGCATGCCGACCTTCGACCCGGTGATGATTCTGACGATGTCGTTGGTGATGGTGGTGGTGATGATCGAGTCCACCGGCATGTTCCTGGCGTTGTCGGAAATCACCGACCGCAAGATTACCCAGAATGACCTGGCGGCCGGGCTGCGCACCGACGGTCTGGGCACCGTGATGGGCGGTGTCTTCAACACCTTCCCGTACACCAGCTTCTCGCAGAACGTGGGTTTGGTGGGTGTCACCGGTGTCAAGAGCCGTTGGGTCTGCGCGGCCGGTGGCGTGATCATGATCATCCTGGGGCTGCTGCCGAAGATGGGCGCTTTCGTCGAATCGATTCCGCTGTTCGTGCTGGGCGGTGCGGGGCTCGTGATGTTCGGCATGGTTGCGGCTACCGGCATCCGCATCCTGGCCAATGTCGACTTCAAAGGCAACCGCCACAACCTCTACATCGTGGCGCTGTCGATCGGCTTCGGTCTGGTGCCGCTGGTGGCGCCACGCTGGATGCAGCAGATGGCGCGCAGCCTGCACCCGCTGCTGGAGTCGGGCATCTTGCTGACAGCCGTTGCCGCCGTGGCGCTGAACCTCTTCTTCAACGGCGCCAGAGAAGACACGGCCGGCGCCATCGAAGCTGCCAAGATCGCCGAAGCGCATTAGTGGCCCACCCCCGAAGCGCCTGCGGCGCTCCCCCTCAAGGGGGCGCCCCCTGGCGGCCCGGCAAAGCCGGTTCCGCGGGGGGCACTCGGTGACCCACAGTGGCATGCGTCGAGCGATGGTCTCGGGGTTTTAGCGACTTGAGTTGAATCCTGGAGAACCTGCCATGCCCACCATCCGCATCGAACTCTTCGAAGGCCGCACGCCGCAGCAGAAAGCCGCGCTGGCGCACGAGATCACGCGAGCCTGCGTGCGGGTACTGGGTGGCAGTAGCGACAGTGTTGACGTGCTGTTCTTCGACATGGCGCGCCACGACTGGGCCAGTGGCGGCGTGCTGTGGTCCGAGAAGGCGCCCCCCAAGCCGCCGGGCTGAGCAGCGGCTCTACGGCGGTTGGCGCCACCAGTCGCCGGACAGCGCCTGATGCAGGAAGGCGATGAAGCTCGTGACCTTGGTCGAGACCAGTTTGGGCGAGGGGTAGACCGCATGCACGTCCTGCGCCGGTAGCAGATGGTCGGTCAGCACCGGCGTGAGCGACGCATTGGCCACCGCTTCACGCGCCACATACCAAGGCAGTACGGCCAGCCCCATGCCGCTGTGCGCCGCCGACAGTACGGTGGCCAGGTTGTTGGTGCGCAGCCGGCCCCTCACCGGCACCGAGCGCTCGGCGCCATCGGAGCCGGTGCAGCTCCAGCGGTCGTCGCCCTGCACGCTGCTGTAGATCACGCACTGGTGCGCGGCCAGGTCGGACGGCACCTGCGGTGCCGGGTGCGCCTGCAGGTAGCTAGGCGAAGCGACCATCACCCACGGGTTCGTGCCCAGGTAGTGCGCGCCCAAACTCGAATCGGCCAGGCGCCCCATGCGCACCGCCAGGTCCACGCCCTGCTCCACCAGATCGACATAGCGATCGTCGAAACTGAGGTCGATGCTGACATCCGGATGTTCGGCCATGTAGCGCAGTGCCAGCGGCACCAGTACGCAGTGCCCGAAGGTCAGCGAGGTGCTGATACGCAGGCGGCCCCCGACGCCGCTCTGCAACAGCGCTGCCAGGTTCTCGGCGTCCTGCACGTCACGCGCGATGCGCTTGCAGCGGTCGTAGTACAGCGCGCCGACTTCGGTGGCGGTGATGCCGCGGGTGGAACGGTGCAGCAAGCGCGCGCCCAGCCGCTGCTCAATAGCCGCTACGGCTTTGGTGGCGGTGGGCTGTGCGATGCCCAGATCGTCGGCCGCCTTGCTGAAGCTGCCGGTTTCGACCACGCGGATGAAAAGCTCCAGGCCTGCCAGACGATCCATCGCACGATGGTAGCCGGGCGAAGTCTGGTATGGCGCCCTGGAATAGGTCTTATCACGGCCTGGGGCTTCCCTGAACCCGCACCAGCGCGCACCATGGCATCCATCAAAACAGGAGACTTCCCATGGCAAAGATGAAGGCCGCAATGGCCGCCGTGCTGGTGATGGAAAAAGAAGGCGTCACCCAGGCCTTCGGCGTGCCCGGTGCCGCGATCAACCCGCTGTACGCGCAAATGCGTGAACGCGAATCGATCGGCCACATCCTGGCGCGCCACGTGGAAGGCGCTTCGCACATGGCCGAGGGCTACACCCGCGCCAAGGCCGGCAACATCGGGGTTTGCATCGGCACCTCAGGGCCCGCCGGCACCGACATGATTACGGGCCTTTATTCGGCGCAGGCCGACTCCATCCCGATCCTGTGCATCACGGGCCAGGCACCGCGTGCCCGCATGCACAAGGAAGACTTCCAGGCGGTAGATATCGCCAGCATTGCCAGGCCCGTGACGAAGTGGGCCACCACGGTGATGGAGCCGGCGCAGGTGCCGCGCGCCTTTCAGCAGGCGTTTCACCTGATGCGCTCGGGCCGCCCCGGCCCAGTGCTGATCGATCTGCCCTTCGACGTGCAGATGGCCGAGATTGAATTCGACATCGACACCTACGAGCCGATGGCGGTCTACAAGCCCAGCGCGTCGCACAAGCAGATCGAAAAAGCGATGGAGATGCTGAACGCTGCAGAGCGCCCGCTGATCGTCGCTGGTGGTGGCATCATCAACGCCGACGCGTCGGATTTGCTGCAGCAGTTCGCCGAAATCGCCGGCATTCCGGTGATTCCCACGTTGATGGGCTGGGGGACGATCCCCGACGACCACCCACTGATGGCCGGCATGTGCGGGCTGCAGACCAGCCACCGCTACGGCAACGCGACGATGCTGGCCAGCGACTTCGTGCTGGGCATCGGCAACCGCTGGGCCAACCGCCACACCGGTTCGCCCGAGGTTTATTGCAAGGGCCGCAAATTCATTCACGTCGACATCGAACCGACGCAGATCGGCCGCGTTTTCGCACCCGACTACGGCATCGTCAGCGACGCCAAGATCGCGCTGCAACTGTTCGTTGACGTCGCCACCGAATGGAAGGCCGCCGGCAAGCTGCCCGACCGCGCACAGTGGGCCGATGAATGCCAGGACCGCAAGAGGACGATGCTGCGCAAGACCAACTTCGCCGATGTGCCGATGAAGCCGCAGCGCGTGTACCAGTGTATGAACAACGTCTTCGGCAAGGACGTGACCTACGTGTCGACGATTGGTCTCTCGCAAATTGCCGGTGCGCAGTTCCTGCATATATATGGCCCCCGCCGCTGGATCAACTGCGGCCAGGCCGGCCCGCTAGGCTGGACCATTCCGGCCGCGCTCGGTGTGCGTGCCGCCGACCCGACCCGCAAGCTGGTGGCGCTGTCGGGTGACTACGACTTCCAGTTCATGCTGGAAGAACTGGCGGTGGGTGCGCAATTCAAGCTGCCTTACATCCACGTCGTCGTCAACAACAGCTACCTGGGCCTGATCCGCCAGGCGCAGCGCGGCTTCACGATGGACTACTGCGTGCAGCTCGGCTTCGAAAACATCAACACGCCGCCTGACGAGGTCACGCAGAGCTACGGCGTCGACCACCTGAAAGTCGTCGAAGGCCTGGGCTGCAAGGGCATCCGCGTGCACAAGCAGGAAGAGATCGCGCCGGCCATCAAGCAGGCCGAAGCGTGGATGGCCGAGTTCCGGGTGCCGGTGGTGATCGAGATCATCCTGGAACGCGTGACCAACATCGCGATGGGCACCGAGATCGACAACGTGGTCGAGTTCGAAGAGATGGCCGGATCGAAGGCCGACGTGCCGACCGCTGTCGGCATGCTGGACTGAGCGAGCGCCACACCATGCCGAAATTCGCCGCCAACCTGACGATGCTCTACACAGAGCATCCGTTCCTGGACCGCTTCGGGCACGCCGCCAAGGCCGGCTTCAAGGCCGTGGAGTTCCTGTTTCCGTATGCCTTCGAAGCCCAGCAGATCAAGCAACGGCTCGACGAGCACCAGCTGCAACTGGTGCTGCACAACCTGCCGGCCGGCGACTGGGACGGTGGCGACCGCGGCATTGGCTGCCAACCGGACCGCGTGGCCGAGTTCCGCGACGGCGTTGGCAAGGCCATCACTTACGCCAAGGCGCTGGGCGTGAATCAGCTCAACTGCCTGGCCGGCAAGGCGCCGCAGGGCGTGGCCGACGACGTGCTGCGCAAGACCTTCGTTGAGAACCTGCGCTACGCAGCGGGCGAACTGAACAAGGCCGACTTGAAGTTGCTGATCGAGCCGGTCAACAACTACGACATTCCCGGCTTCTATTTGACTCGCAGCGCACAAGCGCTGTCGATCCTGGACGAGGTGGGCGCCGACAACGCCTACCTGCAGTACGACATTTATCACCTGCAGCGCACCGAAGGCGAGTTGGCCGCCAACATACAAAAGCACCTGTCACGCATCGCCCACATTCAATTGGCGGATAACCCCGGCCGCAACGAGCCGGGCACCGGCGAGATCAATTACGACTTCCTGTTCGCGCACCTTGACCGCGTCGGCTACAAAGGCTGGATCGGCTGCGAATACAAGCCGAAGACCGACACCGCCGCTGGCATGGGATGGTTGGCGCACGCTCGCGGCTGAACCCGCCGCATTCACACCCAACCAAGGAGCACAGACATGGCAAAGATCGGATTCGTCGGCCTGGGCATCATGGGCACGCCGATGGCGCAGAACCTCATCAAGGGCGGCCACGAGCTGTACCTGTACAGCATTCCCGGCGTGCCGAAAGCGCTGGTCAGCGCCGGCGGCACCGCCTGCGCCAGCGGCAAGGAAGTGGCCGGCAAGGGCGACATCATCATCGTGATGGTGCCTGACACACCGCATGTCAAAGCCGCACTGTTCGACGAGAACAGCATCGCCGCGGGCCTCAGCAAAGGCAAGACGGTGGTGGACATGAGCTCGATCTCGCCGCTCGAGACCAAAGAGTTCGCCAGAAGATCAACGAACTCGGCTGCGACGACCTGGACGCGCCGGTCTCCGGCGGTGAAGTCGGCGCCAAGGCCGCGAGCCTGTCGATCATGGTCGGTGGCCCGCAAGCGGCTTCCGACAAAGTGAAACCGTTGTTCGAGCTGATGGGCAAGAACATCACGCTGGTCGGCGGCAACGGCGACGGCCAGACCGCCAAGGTGGCCAACCAGATCATCGTGGCACTGAACATCGAAGCGGTGGCCGAAGCGCTGCTGTTCGCGGCGAAGGCCGGCGCTGATCCGGCCCGCGTACGCCAGGCGCTGATGGGCGGTTTCGCTTCGTCGAAAATCCTGGAAGTGCACGGCGAACGCATGGTCAAGCGCACCTTCGATCCGGGCTTCCGCATCGAGCTGCACCAGAAAGATCTGAACCTGGCATTGACGAGTGCCCGCGCACTCGGCGTCTCATTGCCCAACACCGCCACCGCGCAGGAGCTGTTCAACTCGTGCGCTGCGCATGGCGGCAAAGCCTGGGACCATTCAGCGATGGTGCGTGCGCTGGAGAAGCTGGCGAACTTCGAGATCGGCGACAAGGCGTGAACTCACGGACGCTACTGCGGAGCATGTTCGACGCCGCAGTGGAGTCGGCCCAGCCGGCGCTCGTGATCCCGCCTCACCTGCCGCCAGCACCCAAAGGTCGGTTGATCGTCATCGGCGCCGGCAAGGCGTCGGCCGCGATGGCGCGTGCTGTCGAAGACCACTGGAAGGGGCCGCTCGAAGGCTTTGTCATCACCCGCTACGACTACGCAGTGCCTTGCGAACGGATCGAGATCGTCGAATCGGCGCACCCGGTGCCCGATGCAGCCGGCCTGGCTGCTGCCCGGACGCTCTTGCAACGCGTGCAGGGCCTGAGCGCCGACGATCTGGTGCTTTGCCTCATCTCGGGTGGCGGCTCGTCGTTGATGCCGCTGCCACTCCCCGGCCTGACGTTGGAACACAAGCAGCAGGTCAACCGCGCCTTGCTGAAGTCGGGCGCGACGATCGGCGAGATGAACACCGTGCGCCGGCACTTGTCAGCCATCAAGGGCGGGCGATTGGCCGCAGCCTGCCACCCGGCACGCGTGTTGACGCTGCTGATTTCCGATGTGCCCGGCGACGACCCGATCGACATCGCCTCCGGCCCCACCGCCGCCGACCCGACCACCTGCGAAGACGCGTTGGCAATCGTCAAACGCTACGGCATCGAGCTGCCGATACCCGTGCTGGAGGTGCTGCAGAGCGGCCGCGGCGAATCGATCAAGCCGGGTGACCCCCGGCTGGCCCACAGTGAACTGCGGCTGATTGCAACGCCGCAAATGGCGCTGGAAGCCGCTGCACAAGTGGCGCGCGAAGCCGGCATCACGCCGCTGATCCTGGGCGATGCCATCGAAGGCGAAGCCCGCGATGTCGGGAAGGTGCTGGCCGGCATTGCGCTGCAGGTAGCGCAGCACAGCCAGCCGGCCGCGGCGCCGTGCGTGCTGCTCTCAGGCGGCGAGACCACGGTCACCGTGCGCGGCAGTGGCCGCGGCGGGCGCAATGTCGAATTCCTGCTGTCGCTGGCCGTGGCGCTGAACGGTCACCCGCGCATTCACGCCATGGCCGGTGATACCGACGGTGTCGACGGCCAGGAAGAGACTGCCGGCGCGCTGCTGGCGCCGGACACCTTGTCACGCGCCTGGAAGGCCGGGCTGAAACCCCGCGAAAGCCTGGCCGACAACGACGGTCACGGCTTCTTCGAAGTGCTGGGCGATGCCGTCGTCACCGGCCCGACCCTGACCAATGTCAATGATTTCCGCGCCATCTTGATCGAAGCGCCGAACCTGGGAGGCCAGTGAGAAGAAACCGCAACGCCAAGATCGTCGCCACCCTGGGCCCGACCAGTTCCGACCCGGCCGTGGTCCGCAAACTGTGCATGGCCGGCGTCGATGTCTTTCGGCTGAACTTCAGTCACGGCACTGCCGACGATCACCGCCAGCGGCTGCAGGGCCTGCACGATCTGGAGCGCGAAACCGGCCGCCCGATCGGCATCATGGCCGACCTGCAGGGCCCCAAGCTGCGGGTCGGTGTGTTCGTGAACGGGCCGGTCACGCTGATCGCAGGAGCCGCCTTTCGATTCGACATGGACCAAGCGCCGGGCACCGTGCAGCGCGTCAACCTGCCGCACCCGCAAATTTTCTAGGCGCTGGAAGCCGGGGCCGAGTTGCTGCTGGACGACGGCAAGGTGCGCCTCAAGGTCGAACACTGCGGTGCCGACTTCGTTGACATCCGCGTGCTGGTGGGCGGCAAGCTCTCTGAGCGCAAAGGCGTCAACGTGCCTGGCGTGTTGTTGCCGATCTCGGCACTGACCGAAAAGGGTCGGCGCGACCTGGCGGGGGCACTGGAACTTGGCGTCGACTGGATCGCGCTGTCGTTCGTGCAGCGCCCCGAAGACGTGACCGAAGCGCCCGAGTTGATCGGCGACAGGGCGGCGGCTTCGGCGACATCGCCGCTGGTCCGCACCTACGCCGCGGCCATCGTCTTCTACACCAGCACGGGCCACACGGCCTTGCGTGCCGCGCGCGAACGACCCGAATCGTTGATCCTGAGGCCTGACGCCGCGCGTGGAAACCGCGCGCCGGCTGGCGATGGCGTGCAGCGTGCATTCGCTTTTGATCGAGGACGTGTCCGGCGCGCAACAGATGAGCGAAGTCTCCTGCGAGGCCGCCCGCCGGGAAGGCTTCGCCAAACCGGCTCAGTTCATCGTCGTGCTCGCCGGCATGCCCTTCGGCACGCCGGGCACGACCAACCTGATGCGGATCGCGACGGTCTGAGCTTGCTCAGTCGGTGTCGCGCGCCAGCTTTTCGCTTCGCCAATAGACGTCGTCGCCGCCGAGCCCGTCCAGGTTGGCGCGGTTCAACACCCGCGCCAACACGAACAGCAAATCGGAAAGTCGATTGAGGTATTGGCGCGGCGATTCGTTGACCGTCTCCACCGCCGCCAACGCCACCACCGCACGTTCAGCGCGCCGCGCCACGGTTCGCCCCACGTGTGCCAGCGCCGCGCTGCGCGTGCCTGCAGGCAGGATGAATTCCTTCAAGCGCGGCAGCGCGGCGTTGTGCTCGGTCAGTGCTTCGTCCAGCCGCAGCACCGCGTCGGCCTTCAGCAACGAATAGCCGGGAATCGACAACTCGCCGCCCAGGTTGAACAGTTCGTGCTGGATCACCACCAGCAATTCGCGTACGGCGTCGGGCAGCGGTTCGGCCAGCAGTACACCGAGGCTGGAATTCAACTCGTCGACGTCGCCCATTGCGGCCACGCGCAAGTGGTGCTTGGGGACGCGCGAGCCGTCGCCGAGGCCGGTGCTGCCGTCGTCGCCGGTGCGGGTGGCGATCTGTGTCAGGCGGTTCGACATGACTTCACTTCCTGGGTTAGCGGCGAGACTGTGCGCTCGGCCGTTTCGGGATGGTCTTGCGGCCTGTGGCCGAGGCCGGCTGCTGGTCCATTGGCAGATCGGCGAGCAACCCGGGCGGCAGCAGCGCGCCACCGACTGCCGTTTGCGCCAGCTTGAAGAACACATCGGTGTTGTCGATCACGCCGGTGAAGGACCACGCGCCCGGGCCGAATGCCGACAAGGGCACGTCGGTGCCGGTGTGTGACGAGTTGGTGCCCGGCACCTGGCCGGAGACCAGATAGCCACCTTCTTTGTCGCGCGCCAGCGGATTGGCGGGGTAGCTGGCCATCGGCTCTTGTTTGGCAAAGGGCTGCTGGCCGTCGCGCAACGGACGCGGGCTGGTTCGCCAGTCTTCATAACGGTCGGCATTGGCGCCGTAGCCGATCAGCAACTTGTGGTCGATATCGGTGCTTTGCGGGTAACCGTCGGCCGCCAGCGTGTAGTGCGGAAAGCCGGCGCGCTCGTAGATGCCGACCACCGGGTCACGCAGGTTCTCTTTGCCGCCCTTCGTGGCTTGGTCCTGCAGTTGCGCAGCGGTGACGCGCGAAGCGCCGATCACAGCCACACCGCCCGTCTCGTGGTCGGCGGTGACGATCACCAGCGTGTGGCCGTCACGCGCCGCGAAGTCCTGCGCCACCTTCACCGCACGGTCGAATTCCAGCAGGTCGAGCAACCAGCGGTCGCTGTCCATCGCATGCGCCTGCTTGTCGATCGAAGCGCCTTCCACCATCAA